>JAHDSP010000135.1 GCA_018432645.1 Bacteroidales bacterium
AAGATTGCTAATTCTGGAGCTGGACCAAAGCGATTTTTTAAAACTCTTAAAATACGGTAACCGTAATTTTTGTCACCCTCGAAATGCATGACAGTATCTACAACGTGTTCCAATACTTTTGGCCCTGCTATGTATCCTTCTTTAGTAATATGACCAATGATAAAAATGGGAATATTTTTAGTTTTAGCAAGTTCTTCTAATTTAACAGTACATTCTCTTATTTGTTGCAGACTACCAGTGAAACCAGGTAAATCTGGATCAGCAATAGATTGTATACTATCAACAACGACAAAATCTGGGGCAACTTCATTAATGGCTTGAAGGATGTTAGGAAGAGATACTTCATGAAACAAATAAAATTCAGAATGTGGTTCACCAAGTCTCTCGCTGCGATATTTTAATTGTCCTAAACTTTCCTCACCAGAGATATATAAAACAGTAGATCCATTTAATCGCATCAATTCTTGCATCAAAAGTGTAGTTTTACCAATTCCAGGTTCACCAGCTAGTAATATTATTGAGCCTTTTGTTAATCCACCACCTAAAATTCTATTCAGTTCATCGCTAGGAAGCTTAATTCTCTCGAAATTATCATAGCTAATGTCTTGAATTAATTTGGGATATATAGATAAAAGATTTTTAGATTTAGATTCAGTTTTATCAATTATTTGTTCCTCAATAGTATTCCATTCACCGCAATTAGTGCATTTCCCCATCCATTTAGTAAAAGTAGCACCACAATTACTGCATATATAGATTTTGCTTGTTTTTGCCATTGCAATTATTTTATTTACAAAAATAAATAAAATTAGAGTTTAGCTAATTTTTTTAGTTGAGCTAACTGATCTCTTAAATAAGCAGCTTTTACGAAATCTAATTCTTCTGCTGCTTGCTTCATTTCTTTTTCTAAACTTTTAATTTTATCATTTAATTCTTTTTCACCATAATATAAAGTTTGGCTATCTGCTACATAGTAAATTTTTACAATACCGCTATTAGGATCTTTATAATCATCATAAATCAAAGAATCGCTAATATCTTTTTTCACAGTAGTAGGAATGATATTATGCTCTAGATTATATTGAATTTGTTTTTCACGACGTCTATTAGTTTCTTCAAGCATTTTATGCATAGACTCAGTGATGCGATCAGCATAGAGGATCACTATAGAGTTTACATTACGAGCAGCTCTACCAGCAGTTTGTATTAAACTTCTATAATTTCTTAAGAAACCTTCTTTATCAGCATCCAAGATGACTACAAGCTCTACCTCAGGTAGATCTAGACCTTCACGTAGTAGATTGACACCGACTAAAACATCATAATCTCCAGCTCTCAAACTTCTAAGAATTTCTACTCTATCTAGAGTTTCTACATCAGAATGGATATATCTGGTAGGGATTTTTAGATCAGTTAAATAACTAGTAAGCTCCTCAGCCATTTTTTTTGTTAAAGTAGTAACTAAAACTCTACCTTCATGCTCACGTACTTTTTGAATTTCATTTAGCATATCATCAATTTGATTATTAGTAGGCCTAACAAAAACTTCGGGATCTGGGATACCTGTAGGTCTAATAATCTGTTCTGCAAAAACACCCTCAGTTTTTAGAAATTCAAAATCACCTGGGGTAGCACTTACATAAATCACTTGATTAATCAAAGATTCAAATTCATCAAAGGTAAGAGGTCTATTATCCATAGCAGATGGTAATCTAAATCCATATTCTACCAAAATTTCTTTTCTAGTTCTATCACCACCATACATACCTCTTATTTGAGGAATAGTTACGTGACTCTCATCTATTATCATTAAATAATCTTGTGGGAAATAATCTATTAAACAAAAAGGACGCTCTCCTGGTTTGCGATCATCAAAGTATCTAGAATAATTTTCTATGCCACTACAATAACCTAACTCTTTCATCATTTCCAAATCATTGACAACTCTATCTTCTAAACGTTGAGCTTCATCGAATTTATTATTTTTTCTTAAAAATTCTAATTGCTCCCCTAGATCTAATGTAATCCTATCAATAGCATGGAATAATTTTTCTTTTGTTGTCATAAAAATACTAGCTGGATAAATAGTAACCTCATGTGGAGTAGATAAAAGAGAATAATCTATACCGCTATAGGATTCGATTTTTTCTATTTCATCATCGAAGAATAAGACTCTATAAATTATCTCACCATAACCTTGCATAATTTCTAAAGTATCACCTTTTAATCTGAAAGTACCTATTTTTAATTCAATATCTTCGCGATGATACATAGCATTTACTAGTCTTTCTATTAATTGTTTAGAGCTAAGATGTTGACCTACTTTAATATTAAAAGAATTAGCTAAAAAATCATTTGGATTTCCTAACCCATAAATACAAGAAACAGAAGCGACTACTATCACATCTCGACGTCCCGACATTAAAGCAGCTGTAGTGGCTAATCTCAATTTTTCAATTTCTTCATTTATAGACAAGTCTTTTTCGATATATGTATTAGTAGATGGAATGAAAGCCTCAGGTTGATAATAGTCATAATAAGAAACGAAATACTCCACTAAATTATTTGGGAAATATCTTTTGAACTCTTGATAAAGCTGAGCTGCCAAAGTTTTATTATGACTTATAATGAGAGTAGGTCTTTCTACACTAGCAATTACATTAGCCATAGTAAAAGTTTTACCCGTACCAGTAGCTCCCATCAATATTTGATATTTTTCTCCTTTATTTAACCCATTGACTAATTGCTCGATAGCCTCTGGTTGATCTCCTGTAGGTAGATATTCACTTACTAGTTCAAATCCCATAAATCTTAACCTCTCATTTTCTAAAAATTATCTATAAAATTAATAATATTTTTGGAATTATACAAATATTTTGCCTTTTATTATGAAATTATAAAAGTCATCAAATATCATTGATTTTTTGAGCTATTATCTCCACAGTAGCACCTTTTTTCATAAAACCACTAATAAGGTATTCTAAAATAGCTGGTAATATTAACAGAACTGCTAAAATTAAAAGAACAATAATGTAAAGTATATTTTTATAAATGGGATAAGGATTTTTTAAAATATTAAATAATTTATTAAAAGGTTTAAAGAAAAAATTGCCAAAACTTAAGATAAAACTTGAGACATTTTGAATAAAATTAAAATGATTAATTTTTTTAATTATAAACCCATTATCTTCCAATATTAAGGAAAATTTCGAAATATTAGGGATATGCAAATGATAGGGTGGATCTAAATGAAGCCACTTAGATTTAAAAAAATGGAACTGGAAACTATTAGCATTAGGAATATTTATATAAAAAATCCCATCATTTTTTAATAAATAATTAACATGTTTGATAAGAGAAAGAGGATTGTAAATATGCTCAAAACTATGATTACAAATAATCATATCAAATTTGATATTAGGAAAATAATTAAAAATGTTTGTTGATAAAATTTCTATTTTAGTATTTTGTTTTGCTCTCTGTAGTGCTTTATTTTCTAACTCAATGCCGATGAAATTACCATGTTTTTTTTTAGCTAAGGAAGTTAATATTTGGCCATCACCACAACCAATATCTAAGATATTGGCATCTTTATTAAGCCATTTAGATAATTGTTTGCCTTTATAATGTTGAAAAAAATCTATAACTCTTTGAGTAAATGGAAACGAAAATTTTTTAGTATCAGAACCGAAATAAGA
>JAHDSP010000120.1 GCA_018432645.1 Bacteroidales bacterium
ATTCTAAATTATCATTATTAAAATTTTTAATAAGAGTGTGTAAATAAGGTGTATTCATAATTTTTGATTTTCAATAGCAATAATTATTTCTTTGTTGAATGATTGTAAGCGTTTTTTTTCAATTTCTAAATAGTTGCTACCCATTTCTCTGATTAGAGAATCTATTTCTTTAATAGTTTTTTCAATACCAGTTTCTGACATTGTATTCATATCAGCTATACGCTTGAGAGTTTTAGTAGGGAGAGTACCATAATCTATGATATCTTCTTTGAGCATTTTTAGAAAATCAATATGATATGGTTGTAATCTATAATTTTTACTATTGATTAAACTCTTTATGGCATTTATAGCCTTTTGTTCCAAATTATTTTCATTCTTATTTTTACTCACATTATCAGACATATTTTTTTTATCAGAGATATCTTTTAATTCTTTATAATAATCCCAAAAATTTTCACTTAATTTTAGAGAATTTTCATTTGCATCACATTTTATTTTTTCGAAGGCGTCTTCGATACTTATTTCTGTTGTTTTATTATTAGTACTATAATTTGCATAACTAATATATAGGCCAAATTTTTTGATAAATACTAATAATTCATTTTCCTTACCTTTTTTAGCGACTTTTATCCTTCGTGGTAGATTATCAAAAGATGTAATCATTTCAGGGAAATTATTTTTAATTTGTTCATATTCTTTCAATATGTTAGTATAGAAACTTTCTTGTTCTAGATAGTCGGGGTTTTGTTTTAATTTATCATAAAGACCAGAAGGAGTGGGGACTTCATCAATGTCAAAGATTTTAGCATCTTCACCTAAAATATTATGAATATGAAACATTTTGATACTAGCAATTTCTCGAGACTTCATCTCATTAGCACCTAATTCTGTGGGGAAAAAATTAACAATATACAGCTCATCAAAAACTTTTTTGCTAATACGATTTATCCTACCTATTCTTTGTATTACTCTCACGGGGTTCCACGGTATATCATAATTGATAACCATACCAGCACGATTTAGATTAAACCCTTCAGATATTTTATCAGTGCATAGTAGAATATCGTATTTATCTTCTTGTTTTTCATAAGTAGCATCAAAGTTTTTATTAATATCCTCAATTTTACCTTCCATATTGCCAGCGATAGATAATACTCTGCCATCAAAAGCAGAATTTAACCTCTCACTTAAATGTTTCACTGTATCAATATATTCTGTGAAAATCACAATTTTTCTATGAGGTTCATTGTGTAATTGCTTTTTAATATTTTCAATTAAAACTTTAGATTTAGGATCATTCTCTATTAATTTAAAATTGTCCAATTCTTTTAATATATCATCAAAGAGGTCAATATCAGATTGTATATCACTTAAAAATTCATCTTTTTTATCAAAATCATCTAAATTGTAAATTTTTGCATTTTTTTTATTACTATTATCATTGTTTAATTCTTGGATATGTTTTATCAATTCATTTTCTATTTCTTCAGGCTCTAATTCATATATTTTTTCTATAAAATCTCTATCAAGAATATACTTATTGGTTTTTTTAACAAATGCTAAAACATATTCATTAATATTTTTTAAATTTTGGATGCTTTGTTTGAAAGAACCAAACGAACTCTCAAAACGTCTCACAAGTAATCTACGAATAAAATTGTAAAGATTTGCTTGAGAAGTAAATTCAAAATTTTCTTGTTTGTTTTTATTGTAATCTTTATCATAAGGTTTTTCATAATGTGCAGGCTTATAAATAGCCCCAGTAAATCTACGTTCTCCAATAGTATCTGAGAATACACTAATAATTTTTTCATAAAAATCTGATTGTTCTTTACTGAGTTCATAAAACCACTCTTGAGGGTCTTTTACTATTGATAGGTTTTTAATTTCATTTTTGTAAGAAGTATTGTTGATGAGATCTAATCTATTTCTACGAATAATCACTGGCTCTATAATGTCTCTAATTTGTTTAGCTAGGAGTTTAGATTTTTCTCTCACAAGATTCATGTTTATTTCACTATCATCGTTTTGAAAAACTTCATGATATTTAGTAAAAGCTTTCATTTTTTTGTCTTCATCTGGAGAGTTATAATATTTATTTATGTAGCCAAGCCTATCAAAAAAATATTTAAACTCTCTAAACTTGCGTGCTAAATTATCATCTAAAGAAATAGAAGAATTTTTGGGAGTGATGAAAAGAGATAATAGTGATAGTATGTCTTCTGGACGGTTATTAAAAGGTGTAGCACTCAATAGAATAACGATTTTACCACGACAAATATTTTTTAGATATTCATAGCTATGAGTATCTTGATTTCTAAATCTATGAGCTTCATCTACTATAACAATTTCTATATCATTTAATTTACCTTCTATCATTTGAGTTTGTAGTTTATCTAGCTCTCCTAGAGACCATACTTCCCAATCGTGTAGTCTGAATTGTTCTTTGTACATATTCCATCCTGCATCTTTTAGTTTCGGATCACCTTTGAGTCCAGGCGGACAAATAATGACGCCACGTTTACGTAGCTCATAAGCAATAGAACATGCTATTATAGTTTTGCCTAATCCTACCACATCGGCTAATATAACCCCATTATTTTTTTCTATTATTGCAAGTGCTTGCTGGATAGCATCTAACTGATATTTATATGGTGTATATCCATTCTTTTCGAAAATATTTATCAATGAGTCACCTATTTGCTTTTTCTCAAAAACATCTATATAATTTTTCATTATAAAAGCATAAGCCTCGAAAGGAGTGATTTCACGTACTAAGGTTTCTTTTTCTATTATTTCTAATATCTTCTTTTTTTTCTCTGAGTTTTCTGTTATTTTAATAGCATTATTCCACAATTCATCAAAGTATTCTTCAGTATCTTCTACACCATAATCACTTATCTCTACATTAAATTCCTCTTGATCACTCAATCCAGGTCTTGTCAAATTACTACTACCAGTAATAAATAGCTGTTTACGACTTACTTGATCTTCTTTCAACTTAAAAATATATAACTTAGCATGACTAGGCACAATAGTTTTGCGTATGATTAACCTATCATTTTTTATTAAATCTATAAAAAATTTCACCTGTTCATAAAAATTTGCATCATCAAAAGTCTCAGTATTTATAGATTTTCTAATTGAGTTTATAAATTTTTCAAAAATCTTATTATTAGAATCACTGCTATTTTTATTTTCTACATCTGCATACTCTATTAATTGATGGTTTATCTCATCTACTTGCAAACCGACAAGTATTTTTATAATTACATCCTTATTATTTTGTAATGATTTATATAACTCATCTAGTCCAGAAAAATAAAAAAAACCTACTAAAAATTTCAGCTCTACACTTTTACTTATTAACTCTTCTAATCTTACCTTTAAAGTTTTAGCTTCTTTACTATTTGTAATAAAATTTGTCATAATATTATAAAATTTAGTCAAAATTAAGATAATATTTTTTTATAACATAAAGTAAAAATTAATAATGAAAGAAATTCTACGAATCGTTATATTCATTCTCCCATATCAATATACCGACTTTCGATATCCTCAATCATAAAAGTTTAAATGATTTTCTGTGATATGGGCTAATACCAAAATCTACAATTGCTTGTCTGTGTACTTTTGTTGGATAACCTTTGTTTTTGGCCCATTGATACATAGGATAATCATTGTGAAGTATAGTCATATATTCATCTCTGTATGTTTTTGCTAGAATAGAGGCTGCTGCTACATGATAATAAGTATTATCAGCTTTTGTTATAGTTTGATAAGGTAATTCATTATATCGAATAAAATAGTTACCATCAATGACAACGAATTCTGGTTGAATATTTAAATGTACTAAGGCCTTATGCATAGCTATAATAGTAGCTTGCAGTATATTAACCTCATCGATTTTTTCGTTAGATACAAGGGCTACAGAGTAACTGACAGCATTGGCTTCGATGATTTTACGGGCTATTTCGCGTTCTTTAGCAGTTAGTTTTTTAGAATCTTTTATTAATGGATGAGAGAAATTATCAGGTAAAATAACTGCAGCAGCAAATACAGGTCCAGCCAAACAACCTCTGCCAGCTTCGTCTACACCTGCTTCTATAGAATATTTAGAATATTTTGTTATCACTTTGAATATATTTTAGTAGCAAACATTTATTCTTTGCCTAAATTGCCCAAATTTCTTAGTAAAATTGATAAATCAGTCATTACATGGTAATCTCTGGCATAGTTAAAATCTATTTCGTTATAGATATTTGTAGAGCTTGTAAATCCTAATCCATCTAATAAATTAAAAATGCCTTCTGGTATTTTAGGTAAATTGTGTGGAAATTCCCTAGAGCAGTAGCCCACCCAAGTTTTTTTGTTTATTAAAACATTTATAATGTTTTTCAGTGCTTTTCTTGGTTTTTTAATAAATAAAAAATATAATGGATATAATATGAGTAAAGTTAAACTAGTAAGAAAATCGAATACTCTTTTTCTTCTTCTATTTACAGGTTTTGCGATACTATTGAGCTCATACAAAAATACATCTTCTGGGTTTATAATATATCTAGAACTCAGCAAAAACTCATTAGTAGGAGATGAAATTCTAAAATCAACATGATAATCTGACAAATAGCTCATAGAATCTATGATTTGAGACATAGACACGCTATTTGTACAAAATATTACTTCATTTAGTTTATAAATACGTATGATTTCTGGCAACTGATTTAGACTGCCATAATATTGAGCAGAATTATAATCATCATTGGGATTGATATAAAAAAGTTGTTCTATAGGTATATTGCTATTTCCTAATATATTTTTAACGGCGTAAATATCATTAATATCACCACAAATTGCAATTTTTTTATTTTGTTTTAATAATCCCCAAGAGCTCAATCCGAGCCATTCTAGTAAATATCTAATGCCTATTAGAGACAAAAGTGCCCAGATAGTTCCTAGTAATAATATAGTGCGGCTAAATCTAAATTGTTCACTCATAAGGCCATATATCAATAGTAGGATTATACTACCACTAATAATTCCAGTGAAAAAATGTTTTTTGTGAAAAGGTTTGTCATAACCTCCATTGAGAAAGATTGCTAAAACCCAAACAAGAGAATAAATTAATAAAGCGTAATAAACATAAGGACGCGGATATATTATGGCATCATATTGAAATCTAATATTTTCCCAAAAAGTAGTAATGCCATAAAGTCCACCATATAAAATAATTAAATCTAGTATTGGTAACCAAATTTTTTTTATTAATTTTTGTATAAAAGCTAAAGATGCTCTGAAATAGATAGCTATAGAAATAAGGAATTTCATCCAATTAGCACCTTTGGAATAGAAATGTTTTTGAGCAAAAATAAGCATAGCATTATAAAAATTATAAATATAGTTCATACTGCCTTTTTTAGTACTTTCGCCTTTATAGTGGATAATTCTAGTCTGGGGATAATAGTAATTTTTATAACCAGCTTGCAGAATTCTATAACTCAGATCAATATCTTCGCCATACATGAAAAAAGATTCATCTAAAAAACCTATTTGGTCTAAGACATCTTTTCTAATGAGCATAAAAGCGCCACTTAATATTTCCACTTCATTTATCTCATTTGGATTGAGATGTCCCATGTAATATTTTGCAAAAATTTTGGAATGAGGAAAAAGTTTTATCAAGCCACTCATTTTACAAAATGAAACCCATGGTGTAGGTATGCCACGTTTAGATTCAGGTAAATATTGTCCTTTACCATTAACTAATTTCACACCTAAAGCACCTGCATCTGGGTGCTCTTCCATAAAAGCAATAGTTTTTGAAAAAGTATCTTTCTCTACAATAGTATCTGGATTTAGCAATAAAACATATTTACCTTTAGCTATTTTTAAAGCTTGATTATTAGCTTTAGAAAAGCCAAGATTTTCATTATTAGCAATTAGTATAGTTTGTGGGAATTTTTCTTTAATCATTGCTACACTGCCATCTACACTATTATTATCTACTACGATAACCTCACCATCAATGCCATCGAGAGCATCATATACTGACAATAAACACTGTTCAATGAAGTGCTTTACATTATAATTGACAATGATTACAGAGAGGGTCATTTACAAAAAATTAAATTCAGTAAATTATTGACTTTTTTTAGCAAAACTATCTTTTAATTTAGTTATTAAATTATAAACCAAATGATCGCTAGTGCTATCTGGATCGGTAACAAAATAACCAAGTCTTTCGAATTGATAATGAGCAGGAACGATAAATTCACCAAGTGAAGGTTCCCCATAAGCAGTAGTAGTGATGAGACTTTGAGGGTTTAAATAATCTAAAAATGTTTTACCTTCTTCAGCATTATCTGGTTCAGAAACAGTAAAAAGTTTATCATATAATCTAACCTCTATGGGAACAGCATGTTTAGCAGAAACCCAATGTATAGTACTTTTTACTTTGCGTCCATCTGGACTATTACCACCTTTACTGGCAGGATCATATTCACCATATATTTCTATAATATTTCCATTATTACCTTTTTTAAAACCAGTACATTTAACGAAATAAGCCCAACGCAGCCTAACTTCATTACCTACATAGAAACGATGATAATTTTTTTGTGGATTTTCTTGGAAATCTGATTGTTCAATATAAATTTCTTTAGAAAAAGGTATTTGTCTAGTAGAAGATATAGGGTCTTCGGGATTATTAATAGCATCTAATAATTCATCTTCGTTATCAGGATAATTAGTAATAATCAACTTAAGTGGCTCTAACACAGCCATACGACGCTCGGCACGCTTATTTAAATCTTCACGTAAGCAATGCTCGAGTAATTCATATTCTATCAGATTATCTCTTTTGGCCACACCTATAATGTCTGCAAACATTTTAATACTTTCTGGAGTAAATCCTCTACGTCTCAAACCGGAGATAGTAGGCATTCTAGGATCATTCCACCCACTCACATATTTACCTTCTACTAATTGCAAAAGTTTACGTTTACTCATAATAGTATAAGATAAATTTAAGCGAGCAAATTCTATCTGTTGCGGTGCCCAAATATCTAATTCTTTTATAAACCATTCGTATAGAGGTCTATGCACTTCAAACTCTAGTGTACAAATAGAGTGAGTTATATGCTCTATAGAATCACTCTGTCCATGTGCCCAATCATAATTAGGATATATGCACCATTTATTAGCTGTGCGTGGATGTTCTTCGTACAAAATTCTATACATTATCGGATCACGCATGTGCATATTAGGACTATTGAGATCTATTTTAGCACGCAAAACCCGACTACCAGCAGGGAATTCGCCATTTCGCATTTTCTCAAACAATAATAAATTTTCTTCTATGCTTCTATCTCTGTGCTCACAAGCTATACCAGGTTCAGTAGGTTTAGTTCTATTTCTGCTTATCACTTCCTGTGGGCAATCACACACATAAGCTTTTCCTTTTTTTATCAATACTATAGCCCATTCATAGAGTTGCTCGAAATAATCAGAAGCGTAGCATTCTTTATCCCATTGAAATCCTAACCAACGTATGTCTTCTTTAATAGAATCTATATATTCTTGTTCTTCTTTTGTCGGATTAGTATCATCGAATCGCAGATTACATGTGCCATTATATTTTTTAGCTATTCCAAAGTTAAGACAAATACTTTTAGCATGTCCTATGTGCAGATAGCCATTAGGCTCTGGAGGGAAACGAGTTTTCACTGAGCTAAATCTACCTTCTAATAAATGCTTATCAATGATTTCTTCAATAAAATTTTTATTGTCATGTGTTTTTTCTTGAGTATTTTTGTCTATCACTTTTTTAATTATTTTTTGCAAATTTAAAGAAAAATGACAACTAAAATATGTTTAAAAAATATTAAATTCCACTCCTATATTGGCTGCTTCGAAGAAGAAAAAATAATAGGACAATTATTTTCTATAAATATTAATATAACACATAATCTCTCTACTGCTATGCTAATTGATGACATCAACGATACTATTAATTACCAAAACATTTATCTCATTATTGCTGAGGTTATGAAAAATAAATATAATTTAATAGAGCGAGCAGCGTATAAAATAATAGATGAGTTGTGGCTAGCATATCCGCAAATAGAAAATATAGAATTAGAGATAAATAAATTAAATCCACCTATCAAAGCTGACATAGAAAGTGCTGCATTTTATATCTATATTAGCAAAAATGAGTGGGAATCTATGTAATCAGAAACGGGTATTTATCATATAAATCAATTTAATTAGGTATTTAATTAATAACTAAATTATAACGGTGAATGTATCAATAATAGCTATATTTCATTAAGAGTGTAATTTTGATTTAATAAATTTCTACTTAATTTACTTTTCTTTGTCAACCACACAAAGAAAAGTAACAAAAGAAAAATACACGATGGGGAAATGACACATCTAAAGATGTGTTTAAAGCAAACTAGTAGTTTCGCATAGAGATGAATAGCTCTCCATAGGGGCAATATTGCAAATTTAATTCCATGTTACAAATTATAATTTTAATTTTTCAATAATTTTATTTATTATTCAAGTAAAAAAATGTCTATTAATAGTTTGTTGTTTTTTCTCCAAAGTATATTTCTCTTAGTATTTTTTACCAAATTTATTGCATATATTGTATCATCTTTAACTAAATTTACATTAAAAATATCATTTTGCCTTTTTTCTCTTATTCCTGTAGAATATTTTTGTAGAAATTTATCCCAATAAACAAATTCAAATGTAGAATCCATGGCTATATATCCATATTGATTGCCATTATATATAATTTTACACCATTTTTTTGTAAAATTAATTACAACAAAATGATAAATGCCGTAATCTATTTTGTAAAATAAAGGGCAAGGGTAATTTTGATCATTTTTGCAAACATTAAAGTCATAAACTTTAGTTTTAAGTAATGAATCTTGATAAATAATAATATTTTTATTACAATCATAATTCCAAACAGCAATTCCTATGCCCAAGTCTATTATACTATCATTTTGAAATTTGCAATAAAGGAGATTAGGAGTTCCATTATTATTTTGACTATTATTAATTAAACCTGTATGTATCTTTATATTATTAGTTTGAAAATTATTATAATAAAATCTATTTTCATTTATATTATTACGTGATAAAAATAATAATAATAAACTATTAAATAAAATTAATCTTTTCATAAACCTAATGTAAATGATCTTTATGCATAATTTGATTATTATTACCAATATGAGTAAACCTGATACCAAAAGAATAGTTTTTATTAAAACCTTTATTTTGTGCTTTATTAAAGAAAATATTTGTCAATTCTATATCAATTACAAAGGAGGCGGAGCCGAGATGGTCGGTGTGATAGTGGATTGTCATTTATAATATTTTTTTAGATAAAATTAATGAATATTTTTGAATAAATTTTTATCTAATTTACTTTTCTTTGTCAACCACACAAAGAAAAGTAACAAAAGAAAAGTCTCCGCTCATGCTAACACCCCTGTCTCTACGAGACATCCCCTCTATTAGAGGGGAATACAGTGCGATTCCCCTTCTCCGAAGGG
>JAHDSP010000058.1 GCA_018432645.1 Bacteroidales bacterium
AAATTAATTTTGAGAATTTTTATTTTCTTTTTTCAAATCTACTAACCATTTACCATCTACCTTTAACAAGTCTAAAGTGTCTAATTTATCATTGGCAATATAAGCACATTTAGCTGTATTACCGTAGATATAACATTTTTTGATATCTACATCTGTCTTTGGTATTTGTAAGCTATCACGTTTATCTGCTGGCATCATACCTATGATGTTTTTGAAAAAAGCTATCATCATTTTCGTGTTTTCAGTGCCATATTTAGATGCTTCATCTAAATTTAATTTTTGAAAATTTGTTAAAAATTGCTTGGAAACATATTCGGGAGTATTTTTCTTTTGAAAAATAGAGCACGATGTTGTCAATATTAAAAGCAAACTAATAAAAATAATCGAAGTATTTTTCCAATTCATAATGTTGATTTTTTTTAAATATTTCCAAAATTATAAAAAAATAAATTAAGAGTTAAATGAATAACAAAATTATTACTGTGAATATATAAATAAAAAATGTATTTCTTATTAGTATAATTGATTTTTGAATAAATTTTTACTTAATTTACTTTTCTTTGTCAACCACACAAAGCTCACAATTAAATATAATTGATTATGAAATTATTCTTAATAAACTTATAAATATACTTTTATTTAATTACAAAAACTAGACTTACCATCAAAAATAAATTCACCATTAAGATATAGATAAGACCATTGAGAAAAAGAATCATCTGTAATGAAATATATCTCTGTAATTATGTTTTTATCATCTGTTCGTTTTAAAATATAATCTAAATCTTCTTCCAAATATTTGAATGATACCTTTTGTCCACAAATAGAAAATAATTCTTCTAATCTATCTCCATCAACAATAAACATATGATTTTTATAGTAAAAAAAACCATATGGATCTAAACTTAGTAATAGATCAATGCTATTATTTGATTCTATAACTATTAAAATATAATTACCCTCAAATTTTTGTATATCGAATGAAAATAATAAATTGCAATCATAATAATTACACTTTTTTTCATGAAGAATTATACTATCAAGAATTGTAGTTAGGTTATTATTCTCAATACTTAAATGATAGAGATCTATTTGCTTTTCTATATATTGGGCAAATACATTTACACTATTTATACATAACATAAGTGTTATAAAAAATTTTAAAACTTTTTTCATTGCGCTAATTTTTGGTATCTATGATATCTATTTTAGGTAAAAGTACAATTTTTTTTAAAATCATACAATTTCATTAATATAACTAACTATTCTTCTTGTTCTCCAAATTCTTCAGCGCCGGGAATATAATAAAATTTATCACCGTCAATTTCGATGATTTCTTGTCCTGATTTATCTTTATAATATTTAAACTTTGCTGACCATGTT
>JAHDSP010000021.1 GCA_018432645.1 Bacteroidales bacterium
AACTGATGAGTCTCCTATTGCTGGATTAGATATGGGCAAATTTATTCTGAGCCCTACTAAAACTTACCTAC
The DNA here is from genome assembly GCA_018432645.1 of Bacteroidales bacterium. Lineage (GTDB taxonomy): Bacteria > Bacteroidota > Bacteroidia > Bacteroidales > DTU049 > DTU049. The sequence goes on from JAHDSP010000021.1 coordinate 72, forward strand.
CTATTATGAAAGAAATTTTTCAATATTACTGTGATGATATCCATGGCATTATTCATTGTACTGGTGGCGGGCAAATTAAAGTTAAAAGATTTATTAATAATTTGAGAATAATAAAAAATAATTTATTCTCTGTTCCTGCATTGTTTGAAATGATTAAAACTTCGGCAAATATTGATTGGAGGCAAATGTATGAAATATTTAATATGGGACATCGCATAGAATTGTATGTGCCAGCAGATCTTGCAAATGAAATTATAGCTATTAGTGAGAAATATAATGTGAAAGCCAAACAAATAGGCTATGTAGAAAATAATGATAGTACTGAAATTATTATTGACTCAGAACATGGTGTCTTTGTTTACAATTAAATCTTAATATTCATGCATTTTACATCTTCTATTTAATTTAGTTGAATTAGGAGTTTATGTAATAACTAAATTATTACTTATATCTATCTGATATTAAGAACTTTACATAATAATGTATTGTTTGTTTAAATTAAGTAATGATATATAATTAGTAATTTTATCATCTTCAAAATCTTTATTTATGAGCATTTAATAAAAATATTTTCTAAAAATTTTAATTTTTAATTATTTTCTTTATAATCCTTAATACAAAAAAGTATTAATAGTAATCTATTAAAATTCATATATCATTACTTAATTTAAACATTTATTTATGCGTAATATCAATATATAAATTACTACTGGTCAATTCATTGTAATAACTACATTTCTTATGATAATAATTTTTTTTTAATAAATTTCTATTTACTTTTCTTTGTCAGCCACACAAAGAAAAGACTCCGCGGGGGAAATGCAGTTTTGCTAGAGCTTACTAATTATTGTAAAGGTATCCTTTTATTACAAAATATTGAAAAAAAATTTATTATCTTAACACCTATTTTAATAATTTTGTTAAGACCTCAATATTATTAGTTAAACACAATTATATGAAGATATTATTTTATTAAAATTTTTCTAAATTTAATAATGATTAAATGCAATTAGCTTCAATAAATTTTAGTAATTTTGTAATAAATATGATTAAAACAAAATATCAAAAATGAATGCTAAATATACTGAAGAACACATAATATCTTTATCGTGGAATGAGCATGTACGTATGCGCCCAGGCATGTACATAGGAAAAGTGGGCAATGGTAGCTCTAGAGATGATGGCATATATGTTTTATTAAAAGAGACTATTGATAATTCTATTGATGAATTTCTAATGGTGAAATATAGCAAAATAGAAATTTCGCTTA
>JAHDSP010000525.1 GCA_018432645.1 Bacteroidales bacterium
ACAAATGATTTTCGTTTTTTTATAGAAGAAAATAAAGTAGACAACTCTTATACTCAATATAAAAATAGAATTGGACTGACTGATGGTAAAAGATTTCTCAAAGATACTAATGATGTGGTTTTAAATTGGCCGTATAAAGATTGTGTATTAGAAGGTGGACAAAGCACAGAAGAAGGACTAGATACTTATTTTGAATATTCTGAAAAAACCAAAAGCTATGAAGAAAAACAAGCCAAAAGAAAAGAGATATTTTTTAATTCTGTGCTCGCTCATGATGAGATAGATAGACTTTTTGATCACAAAGCACTGACAAATTGGAAAAGATTCACCAAAGATGGAGAGCAAGAAGTAGGAGAAATCAAAAGAGATGAAGATGGAACAATCCGTGAAAATCTAATAATAAAAGGGAATAATTTACTGGCATTGCATAGTCTCAAAAAGCAATTTGCAGGAAAAGTGAAGCTGATTTATATTGATCCGCCGTATAATACTGGTAATGACGGGTTTAAATATAATGATAATTTTAATCATTCTACTTGGCTGACGTTTATGAAAAACAGGCTGGAAGTGGCGAGGGAACTATTAAGTGATGATGGGGTTATCTATATATCTATCGACCATCACGAAAATCATACAATAAAACAAATATGTATGGAAATATTTAGTGAAAGTAATTTTGTTCAAGAAATCATAGTCAAAACATCCACTCCTACTGGTTTTAAAATAGTTAATCCTGGCCCTGTAAAAATAACTGAACAAATAATTATTTTTGCTAAAAATAAACCTAAATATTTGGAAACTGAAAATGAACTTTTTGTCCCAGATAAATATGATCCAGAGTACTCTAATTTTATTATTAATTATGAAGAAGATTATACTAAATGGAAAATTGGTAAGTTAAAAGAGATTGTAATAAAAGAGATTGGAACCGAAAAAATGAACAAATTAAAGGAAGAAGATAAAGAATTATACGAATACTTATTACAAAGAGAGATGCCAAGATTAGCTATTGAATATGCTGATAGATTATTTTCCACTAAAAAACCTCACAAGCCTGCTCCTGTCCTTAAAGAAGTGATGGAGAAATCAAAAGCACAGCCAGATAGATTTTTAAGATATAAAAAGCAAGACGGAAGCTACTACTACCTTCTTAATGGGAGACTATTAGCATTTTATTCTTCAAAACTAAAAAAAATTAATAATAGTTTAGTTCCTGCTAAACACCTAACAAATTTATGGGATGATATCTCTTGGAGTGCTGTAGATAAGGAGAGTGGAGTTAAACTTCCTAATGGGAAAAAACCAGAAAAATTATTAGAAAGAATTATTACTTTATCAACAAAACCAGGAGATATTGTACTTGATTTCTTTATGGGGACAGGAACAACCTGTGCGGTTGCTCACAAAATGGGTAGACAATATATTGGTATTGAGCAATTAGATTATGGAGAAAATGATAGTGTCGTAAGACTTCAAGATGTTATTAATGGAGATCAATCAGGAATTTCAAAATCTGTAAACTGGCAAGGAGGTGGAGACTTTATCTATTTTGAACTTGCTAAATGGAACGAAACCGCCAAAGAAATAATCTTAGAATCTGAGAGTTTGGAAGAACTAGAGAAGTTTTTTGATGAAATGTATGAGAGATATTTCTTGAACTATAATCTCAAAATCAAAGAGTTTGGAGAAAAGGTTTTGCAAGAAGAGAATTTTAGAAATTTATCTCTGGACGAACAGAAGAAAATATTTGTCGCTATGCTTGATAACAATCAAATGTATGTGAACAAAACTGAAATGGCAGATAAGAAATTTGGTATAAGTGAGAAAGATCAAAATTTAACAAATCAATTTTATAATAGTGAGAAATAATTATGGCAGATATTTACAATATAAAACCACAAGCAGAAATGAAGGTTAAGGAAAAAGCATTTGACTATGGGATAACGAAGCCTGAAATTCCAGAATATATTTCAAACAATTTGAAGTATGGCTTTTTTGAATGGCAAAAGAAAGCTTTTGAAAATTTTCTTACCTATCAAGCAATCAAAGAAAGAGAAAACCCAAACGAGCCTACTCACTTGATGTTTAACATGGCAACAGGAACAGGAAAAACACTTCTTATGGCAAGTACTATTTTGTATTACTATAAACAAGGATACAGACATTTTCTTTTCTTTGTAAATCAAAATAACATTGTAGATAAAACAGAAAATAATTTTATAGACAACACACATACAAAATATCTTTTCAAAGAAAAAATCGTGATAGATGATAAAACCGTCAATATCAAAAAAGTGGATAATTTTTCAGATAATCCTCAAGGTATAGAAATCAAATTTACTTCTATTCAAAAACTTTATAATGATATTCATTTACAAAGAGAAAATCAGACGACTTTAGATGATCTACATAGCAAAAATATTGTTATGCTTGCCGATGAAGCTCATCATCTTAATACAGATACAAAATCAAAAAATGGAAATCAACTAGAGTTTTTTCCAAAAGAAATTACCAGCAAAACAGGAGCTGAAGAGATAGAAAGAAAAGGTTGGGAACATACTGTTATAGAGCTTATTTTGAATAAAAATGGGAAGAAAGAAGACAATAAAAATGTGCTTTTAGAATTTACCGCTACTATCCCTGCAACAGAAAGTATTGCTAAAAAATATGAAGACAAAATCATTTATAAATTTGGACTCAAAGAGTTTTTAAAAGCAGGATATACTAAGGAAATCAATCTTATCTCTTCTACACTTAACAAAAAAGAAAGAGTATTGCAAGCACTTTTATTTCAATGGTACAGACACAAAATCGCACTAAAATATAATATTCCAAACTTTAAACCTGTAATTCTTTTTAGAAGTAAAACTATTGATGAATCAAAAGCAGATTATGAAGAGTTTTTGAATTGGATAGATAACCTTTCAAGTAGTGATTTTGATTTTATAAAAAATATTGGAGATAAAATTTATCAAGCAAAACAGCCAACACTGTTTGAAATGGGAAAATCAAGGACAGAAACACTTTTGGAATTTATCAAAAACGAAAATATTAACTTTGGTGAAATTGCAAACTGGATCAAACAAAATTATCAAGAGAGAAACACAATTATCACAAACTCCAAAACCAATAAAACCAAAACCGAAAAAACTGATGAAGAAACAGAGAAATTATTGAATAGCTTAGAAGATAAAAACAATCATATCAGGGCTATTTTTACCGTTGATAGATTGACAGAAGGATGGGATGTTCTAAACCTTTTTGATATTGTGAGACTCTATCAAGGACAAAATGCAGGCGGAAGCACAAAAAAAACTCCTGAAGCAACAATTAAAGAAAAGCAACTTATTGGAAGAGGTGTCAGA
>JAHDSP010000497.1 GCA_018432645.1 Bacteroidales bacterium
CAAAAAGGTATTAGTTAAATCACCAACCGAAAAGATATTAGCTAGACGTAAAACAAAAGGGTTAGCAGTTTATAGTGTAAATATAGTAGAGAAAAAGATAACTAATTTTTTAGTTTGGATGATGAGATTCAGAGGAGTAGCTACAAAGTATCTACAGAACTACCTTATGTGGTTTGTAGTAATGAATAAGTACTTGAAAGATAATGTGGAATCAGATATTGGACGTCTATTAAACTTGTCATCTCACGATAGATGGGCATGGGAGCGGTATTTTAGATTGATGAAGTTAAAATATTAAATATCATGTAAAGTTTAACAAAAATATTGTTTTAATCATTTACCTTTTTTACTTTAATATTTTATTTACCAGATAATAATTAATTTTGAATAAAAAATTAATTATGCCTTTCCTTAAAAAATTTTTATCATTATTTATCTGTTCATTATCTATTTTTTCTTTTGCTCAAAATGATTATTACAATCCAATGGTTGATAGTACAGCAGATATAGTCTATGATGATAGGTTCGCCACAATTTTATTGGAAGATACTTCATGGCAATTCAATTTTCCCGTTATAGATCTATCAAAAAACAATAGTTTACAATTATCTTTTGATATGCTTACTGATGAAGTCTATGATATATATGTCTCTTTTCGGCCTTGTAGTCCTACTTGGGAATTGCTGAATGAACCTATTTCTGATTTTATTGATGGTTTTCCCGAAAATCCCATTTTTGATTATTATTTTTCTAGAAATACTCTAATACCTTATATTCATTATTCTTATTTATTCCCTAATGATGATATTAGATTTAAACAAAGTGGCAATTATCTTTTAACAGTATATTACAAAGATAAAACTACTAATAAATATAAAAAAGCTTTTAGTAAACGTTTCGTTGTTAGTGAACAAAATTTGTTAGTAAATGCTCAAGTGATTTTCGCAACTGATGTAAATGAAAAATTTTATCGACAACAATTATTATTTAGTTTTACTAGTCCTAATATTATTTTCAATAATATTTATGATAGATTATATGTCTGTTTGATGCAAAATGCTAGATGGATAGATGCTCACTGTAATATACAACCTTCATATTCTAAAAATAATGTTGTGTTTTTTGATGAATCTGCTAAAAATTATACAACTTTTGATGGGAATAATGAATTTAGATATTTTGACATTAGAAGTATCGCGTACCAAACTGGTAATATTGCTAAGGTTATTCATGAATCAGAAACAGTACATATTTTTTTAATACCTGATATTTCAAGACGATACACGCAATATTTAACTCATCAAGATATAAATGGTAGATATTTTATTTCTAATGATTTATATAGCAATTATAATACTGAAAGTGAATATTATTATGTTCATTTTTCTCTTAAAAGTGATCCTATTTCTGAAGGAGCAGTTTATCTAATTGGTAATTTTACAAATTATCAAATTTCTCCAAAATACAAAATGCAATATAATTATGAAAACGAACAATTTGAGCTCACTCTACTCTTAAAGCAAGGTTATTATAATTATGCTTATGCTTTGGTACCTAATCAAACTAATAATCTTAAAATATCTTATTTCGAAGGTAATCACTCTGAAACAGAAAATGAATATCAAGGGTTGATTTATTATAAAGAAGAAAGTGATAGATATTTTAGACTTTTACATGTTTTTACTATCTCTAGGTAAAATATCAACTTTTACGCTTCATCTTTTGCCAATCTAAATAATAAATTAATCTAAATGAAATAGTATTAGTCTGTGGATTATCAAAAAGATTAGAAAAATTTTTACCAAATGAAGGGAACATTAAATAATCTGGAATAATGTCGCTAGAATAGATTTGATTTTTCCACATTAAATCTAAATATGAACCCGGAGCAAAATTCCATGAGAATGACAAATCCACATTAAAAGTATTAAAATTAATGTCATGGTCTTGATCATAAGCACCTATTGGAGACAAGCTACCATCTAATTGTAAAAAGTAAAATTCATTATAATCTACAGTTCTCCAGTAATGCCTTAGACTAAGGTTAATATACATTTTATTATTTATAACCCATTTACCCTGTAGTGAATTAATAAGTGTATTTACATTTCTTTGACCGAAAACTATCTGATCATCATAAATGGTATCTGGCACAAAACCACAATCATTATGGTCAAAATCAAAATCAAAGTCATAAATTAAAGTAATCCTATCACTTATTCTCACTCGTGGACTAATGTATCCATAATATCCCCAACGTTTTATAAAGTCTAAATATGTGCCTAATTGCATGTCTAATGCGAAAGTTTTTCTATAATCTGTAGAAATATTAAAATAAAAATTATGAATAGCTGGTCTCACATACACTCTGTCAGGGTATCTAGCTTCATAGTAATCATAATCATCTGACAAGCTAATATCTAGATATATCCACGAACTTAAATATTTTTTAGTTTCTATATAAGACGACAATATTAGTTTAGTTTGAATTAATTTATTAGTTTTGAATAATCTATAATGATAAAAATCTATATCCACAGACATTCTATTAAATTTGCCAAAAGGTTGATATCTATTATACCATAAACCTAAATGATGGGTCGTTAAATTATTATGTTGCAGATAGCCAAAATCATTAGGATTATACTTATCACTTATGAGATTTAGTTCATATGCATATTTCCATTTACCATTTAATTTTCCCAAGCCAGTAAATAGCATAAAACCATCTTCATGATCATCAGAATTTTTTATTGTACTCCATGCTCCCTGACCATACAGTCCGAATCTATTTGAAGGTTCCATAATTTTAAACGATGTTCCTAAAACATTAGAATAATAATTGATGTCTGGCCTAATGACAAAAGCATTTGTTAAATTCACATAAGAGTTTTTCCAAAAACTTTTATCTATGACTATCATATTATAATTAGCCCAAGGTTCTGTTAATATTTTTTCAATATTTCCCATTGAATCTTTTACTTGTGCCCATGTATTTGCAGTAGTAGCATTTAAAATGCCAATAGCTAGATTTTTATCATCTCTACCAGACAATTTTATAGCATTTATAAGTTTAGAATAGCGAGGATTATCAATAATTATATATCCGCTGTCTTGTAAAGCTCTGATCTCATAATACTTATCAGGTATTTTACCTATTCTACGAGAATAAAACAAACCAACTTTTTCGAATAATTCTACTCCCTCAGTGAAAAAGGGGCGATTTTCGGAGTAATATGTTTCGAAAGGGCTTAAATTTAACTCTTCTTTATCAGATTGCACATGAGAAAAATCTGGTACAAGTGTCAAATCTAATGTATGACTTTTTGTAATGCCTAATTTCATATCTAACCCTCCACTTAGACTATAAGTAGGCTTATTATTATCACTATAAAAATCTATACTGGTAGATACATAAGGATAAAAAGCTAATCTTAATGGAGAATTAATATCTATTAATCCAATAATTTGTCCCATCTGTTCTATATCTGCACCAAGCTCTTGGCTAACAGGATTCCAGCAACTTTGCTCTCTTACTCTCCTAATAATTCTCCAAAAATTTGCAGACCATACTTGTTCAGTCAGATTAGGAAATCTAATAGAAGAGTAAGGTATAGATATTTCTATTGTCCAGCCTTTATCATTAATATTAACAGAGCTCATCCACACGGCATTCCAATTATAATCATAATTGCCATCAGATATCAAAATATCTGTTTGCACATTGGCTGCTGTTACTTTAAAAACATAACCATTTCGGTTATCATTAAATGGATTAAGTTGAAAAATAAACATATCAGTATTACCATTATCATCATCTCGCATTGTTAATTCTTTTAAAATCTTTTCTGGTTCATCATCGAATAGTGTAGCTCCTATATATAAAGCTCTATCATCATATAGCAAACAGACACGTGTTTGTAGATAAGGATCTCTACCTTCATATGGTTTATATGTTACGAAATCACCACTACATTCAGCTTGGCTCCATGATTTTTCATCTAATATTCCATCTATATTTATTTTTTCATCAGTCCTATATCCTACTATTACTCTTTGCTGAGAATAAACAATATTTACAAAAATAAAAATCATAAAAAATAGATTAATACTTCTCATAAATTATCTAATATTAGCATTGCAAAAATAATCAATATGAAACGATTTTTTGTAATTAATTTGAGGGAATATTGTATGCGATTATAATTTTTTCAAAATATGTTTTTGTGCACTTTTTCAGGAATTTCAAGTTTATCTACAAAAGAATTGCCGCATATAATGTTACTTATTTGAATAAGTGATTTTGTGTGTAAATCAAGTACTGCGTTGTAATTATCGCGTCTATACCCACCAAATAACGCAAGTGTTACTGGTATAGGTCGTCCTAAGTGCATTGAAACTTCATTTACCCACTCTGCAAAAATCGTAGCACAATGAACCCAATTATCTGTATTGCAATAACCTCCTAAATCATCATCTCGATGACTATCAGCGCCATGACAAAATACAACATAATCAACTTTTCCTTGTATTACCTCATATCCAATTCGAGAAAGTTCGTCATTAAAAAACTTTACATACTCATGCCCTTCAGCGTCAGAACCATAAGGATTTACATTATATCCTTTAGGAACTGCAAGATTAATGATTGGATTAAACTCGCGAGTATCTTCTATACTATTTCCAAAATGCCTATCAAGGTCAAAATAAACGCCTCGTGCTTTAAATTCGTTATACATTTTTACTGAAGCAATAACTTGTCCTGAAAATGTACAAAAGCCAGAACCGCTATCTGGACGCGCATGATGCATTCCAGATACAGGCGCAAATGTAACTTGCTGTGGGTTTAAATAAGCGTACCTTATTGCGTTATACAACGCTGAATTTGTGTATGTTAAACTTTCAACAAGATTTTTTGACCAAGGTATGCTATTAGAAGTACAATTTCCTTTGCCTTCGAAAACATTTTTTACATAACGTTCTGTATGCGCTATCAAAAAATCTTCAAAAACAAAAGGCTCGAAGTCTGATACAACTTTAAGCATTTCTGTATACTCACTTGCTTCAATACGCTTCATTAACAAATACGGTTTAAGCGGCGATTTTGAATAAGACTGTTCTTCTATGCTGTCAAAGCATACTTGCTTTTCAGTATAAAAAGTCAAGATTTTACTTTCTCTTTCGTGTTTCATGATAAATTAAATTATACTGTAAATATACTCAATATATCTTACATGAAAAAATTTTTTTGTCCGCTTCGCCCCGTCAACTCTTCACCCCCTCACCATCTCATAATTTCAATTCCTTATGGTGCGACAATATTGAGACTGGGAGACTGGGGAGACTTGGGAGAGTAAAAGTGTTAGGTGATAAGTGATGAGTGATGAGTGATAGGGAGACTGTAAGAATGTGAGAGTATAATTAATCTTCGAAAATAAAAATACTAAAGAAAAATCTATCATTTAAATATTTTTTGATGGGTCCGCTTCGCCTCGTCACCTCTTCACCCCCTCACCATCTCATAATTTCAATTCCTTATGGTGCGATTAAAAGGTTTAGATATTGGCAATAATAACTACGTAGTAGTAAAATTTCAATTCCTTATGGTGCGATTAAAAGATTATATATTTTATTACCTTTTATTGCAAAAAATGGAATTTCAATTCCTTATGGTGCGATTAAAAGCCTGCTTTAAAATAATCTTTTAATCTTAAATAAAAACTATTTCAATTCCTTATGGTGCGATTAAAAG
>JAHDSP010000327.1 GCA_018432645.1 Bacteroidales bacterium
CCTTATTTATTCTCTAATTTATTTTTTAAAAATTTTGTTTGATTATTTTGCTTACATTTAATCAAAGTTTGGTACATCCCAATTAATGCTTTGATCCCATTTTTTCATTATCTCTATTGGCTGTGGATATCTAAATACTCTTTCAGGTAATTGGCGTTGAATAAAATTGCCAGTATCATATTTACCATTTTCATTTTTATCTGTTATGAGAAATAATTCATATTTATCTGATAATAATTCATGAATGATACAAATAGTAGTACCTTGTGAAATATTAACACTCTTTTTAAGTAAATTACCATTTAATTTGATTATGCCATTCCAAGCTAATGGATTGGTAAAATTAATAGTTAAATTAGAAATTTCATTATTAGATAATTTAGAAAATCGAATTTTATTTTCTTTGTTGTAAGTATTAGCGATAGATTCTGCTGCTTTATCTTTTATTATTAATTCATAATCTCCATTCGGAATTTTATTCATTATGTTATGATGTAGTGCATAATCATCAGATAAAGACAAGCTGATAGTATCTTTTTCATTTTTAATTAAAAAGACAGAATCTTTATTTATCCATTTAAATGGTAAAGATCCTCTAATAATGAATGAATCAGATGGTAATAATTGTCCATCATAGCTTAATAATTTTAACTGTAAAATAGTATCTTGAGGAATTTTTCTAGTATTAAGCAAACCAGTGAATATATTCAAAGTAGTATCTAGTCCGTTATCTACTATGTTAATTTTAGTAGTATCCCATTTAGTAATAGGATTATAAATAAACAAAGTATCATTATTTGCACTCCAATAGCTATAAATATTTGAGGAACTGGGATTAATAGAAATCTGAGGATGATCCAGCGGTTGATTAAAAATCACAATACTATTATTTAGATTTAATCTAGGTACACTAACAACACGTTTTTTCCTAGGAAATTCTAAAAAAGTTAAAATATCTAAATTTTCTTGTTTACAATTTTTAGATAGCTCAATTTTATTGCTATAAAAACCAACATGCTCTTTATTAATTTCATACATCATATTATTATTTAAATCCTCCAAAGCATATATATACCAATCATTTGGAGGCAGATTAGAAAATAAAAAATTACCATCATTGCTGTAATCTATGTATGTAGGCATAGTATCCCAATTGAAATCTGACAAATCAGTTAAAATAGCAATACCTTTGCTAATCGGCAAATCTAATTCTGATATTATAGCTTTGCCACTAATAAAGCAGCTATCTATGCTAGCACCTGTAGAGAAGGTATATGTCAATCTATTTAAAATATTTCCTTCAGTAATATCAATAATAGCTTGATTAAAAGTAACAGTATAAGTAGTATTATCCCTCAGACTGTCATTAAAAGATAAAATAACTTTTTTGCCTTGAGTAGAAATATCATACATATTACTGGGTAAGTAAGGATTGACAACTACTTTATTTTTAGTAACTGATTTAATAAATTCATCAAAAACAAAAATAATTTCTTTACTATTAAAATTTATTGTAGAATCTGATGGAGTCGCAGAAAGGAGCTGAGGAGGAGTTTTGTCAATAGGTCCACCACTTGGCATTTGTACAGTAGCACAGCTAATAATTATTAGAGATAATAAAAAAATATATACTATGGGGAATTTCATCAAAAAATATTAAAGATTATTTATTTTTTCTTTTAATTGCATAGCAAGCTCTTCGTAGCCTGGTTTTCCTAATAATGCATACATATTATTTTTATAAGCTTCTACGCCTGGTTGATCAAAAGGATTTATGCCAAAGCAATATCCACTCAGAGCACAAGCATATTCAAAGAAATATAGTAATTTACCTAAATAATAAGCAGACATATAAGGTATAGAAATTTTAATAACAGGCACACCACCATCATGATGAGCAATAGCAGTAGCACTCTCAGCTATTTGATTGATTTCGCTTATTCGTTTATTAGCTACAAATTCCATACCATCATCTACATCTCTCGAACTGGGAATTGTAAGAGTATTAAATTGATTTTCTAAAGAAATTATTGTTTCGAAAAATACTCTTAACCCATCTTGAATATATTGCCCTAAAGAATGCAAATCTGTAGTAAACATAGCAGAAACAGGAAAAATACCTAAATTATTTTTACCCTCACTCTCGCCATATAACTGTTTCCACCATTCAGCTAAATAAAATAAAGATGGATAAAATGAAGTAAGCATCTCTATGGGTTTCCCTTTTTGATAGGCTAAATGCCTAGTAGTTACATACTGAAAAGCAGCATTCTCTGACCATTCATCTATTAAAATATCTGATCTTTGACTATCAGCTCCGCTAAGCAATTCATTAATATCTATACCTGCTAAATATAAAGGTACCAAGCCCACCGGAGATAACACAGAATATCTACCTCCTACATTATCTGGCACTATAAAACTACGATAACCTTCCTCTACAGATAATTTTCGTAAAGCACCTTTTTTCTCATCAGTAATAGTAATAACTCTTTTATTATACTGCTCACCATATTTATTTTTCATTTGCTCTCTAATCAACCTAAAAGCTATGGCTGGTTCAGTGGTAGTGCCACTTTTAGAAATTACAATTGTATAATAATTACAATTTTCTAAAATTTTCAATTGTTTCTCTATATATGCAGCTTCTAAATGATGACCTAGATATACGATAGGTAATGATTCATATGGCAAATAATAGCGTAAAGCTTCTATTATTGCTCGAGTACCCATATATGAACCACCTATTCCTATCATTACTAGTGTATCAACATTATCATTTTTAATTTCATTTTTTATTTCTTCTAACTCGTTAAAAAAATTTTTATCATCAAGCATCCTTTCTGGTAAATCTACCCATCCTAGAAACTCATTTCCTAATCCCGAACGTTCTATAATATTTTTTTGAGCATGAGAAAGATATGGCAATAATTGTTTAATGTCTTTTTCTTGTAATAATTCTTTTGCTAATGATAAATCTAATTTTACCTTATCATTCATAATTTTTTTTCAAAAATAATAAAATATAGTTTTATGAAAAAATTAAAGATTTTTTGATTATAAATCAAATTAGTATTGGTATGTAAAATAAATGTTTAAATTAAGTAATGATATATTCATTTAAAAAAATTACTATTTATACTTTATATAATTATAGATTATGCAGAAAATTAATAAAAATTAAATTTTAGAAAATATTTTTATAAAATGTTCATTAATAAAGATTTTAATCAATATAAAATAAGTAAAGAAATATCATTACTTAATTTAAACTATAATTACATCATATTTGTAAATTACTCAATAACAGGTAGATAGGGAATATTTAAAATTATTATATAAATCATCTTTGATTAACTAATTTAATTCTACTAAAAGATTTCCATCATTTCTCTGACGGATACTTTTCTTTTGTTACTTTTCTTTATGTAGTTGACAAAGAAAAGTAAATTAGATAAATATGTTTTCCAGGGCTAAAGCCAACATCTCTTTTTATGTTCCTTTGGGCTCGAGAATTATTATAGCTTATCTAAGTTTTATTTAACGACAAAGATATTATTAATAAATTGTTTCTACTTCATTAAAGGATTCTATTTCAATAATTATAATAATTTAAAATATTCAATATTTATCAAATTATTTACATGTAATGTACAAAATTTAATAGAAAAATATAATTTTTGTAAATAAATTATCCTTAATTTAAAAAAAATATATAATTTTGTAAAAAACCAAAAAACCAAAAAACCAAAAAAATTATGAAAAAGTTAACAATTATTTTTATGGTGTTGATCTCATTATTAATGGGAAATATTTTAAAAGCTCAGAATGTAGGCATCAGTGCTAATACATTCACACCTGATCCTTCAGCAGGGTTAGAAATTCAATTCAGTGATAAAGGACTCTTGATACCACGAGTAGCCCTTACTAATGTAACCGACCAAACAACAATACCATCACCAGCCACATCATTATTAGTATATAATTTAGGGACAGGAGGCTTATCACCAGCAGGATATTATTATTGGGATGGTAGTCAATGGGTGCGCTTCGCTACTGGTACTGGTGGTGGCGTTACTATGGGATGTGCCACTAATAATTATTTAACCAAGAGATCTAGTGCAACTACACTTTCATGTAGTCAATTATATGATAATGGAACAAATGTTCAAATAGGAACCACTAGTTTATCTAATTGTAAATTTGGCATTTCTTATAATAATACAGATATTTATGGAATATATGTTACTATGCCTGGTTATGCTATTTTTGGTGATGCATCAGGTGGTGGAGCAGGTAGAGGGGTTACAGGTAGTGGTGGTGAATGCGGCGTGTATGGATATCATGGTAGTGCGACTTCAGTATTGGGCAGATTAGGATATTATTCTAATCCATATTATTATGGTGTTTATGCTGAAAATAAACGTACAAATACAGGAACTATTCATTATGGTCTATATAGTTCATGTGAGGGTAGTGTTAGCGGAGGAAGTGGTACTGATAAAAATATAGCTGTGCGCGGTAGAGCAGGGAAACATAATTTAATGAATGTTGGTGTATTTGGTGATGTAGGCAGCATGACAAAAGGAACGAATAATTATGGTATATATGGCGATGCTGTTGGACCTACCAATGCTTATGGCGTTTATGGTAAAGCACATGATTGTGGTACTGGATACGGTGTATATGGCGATGGGTATACTTACGGTGTATATGGGGTTAGCTATGCTAATACTGCAACGTCTGCTGCTATTTTTGGAACAATGTCCAGTGGAAGTAATACACAATATCAAGCTGTACGCGGCGAAGCAACAGGAGGTAGTGGTAAAGATAATAGAGGTGTTACTGGTTTAGGAGGGCCATCATCATCACCATTAGCTACTACTTCTTATGGTGTAAAAGGACATGCTCAATTCTCTACAACTGGTTATGGAGTTTATGGTAGCACAAGTGGTTGTACTACTGGATATGGATTATATTGTTCAGGCAATGGCGCTTATACAGGGTCATGGACCCAAGCTTCTGATGAAAAATTTAAAAAAAATATTTCAGATTATAATAATGCCCTCGACAATATTATGAAATTAAGACCTGTCACATACGAAATGAAAACAGAAGAATATCCATTTATGAATTTCGAAAAAGGAGTGCAAATTGGATTTATTGCTCAAGAAATGGAACCTATATTTCCAAGTTTAGTAGTATCGGGTGCACATCCAGGTGAAAATGAAAATGATCCATTTATTGAATACAAAGGTATTAATTATATTGGCCTTACACCCATACTAGTAAAATCCATACAAGAACAACAAAATATTATTGAAGAACAAAATGAAAAAATTGAAAGTTTGAAAAAAGAAATTAATTCAATAAATGAAAGGCTAAAAAAACTTGAAAACAACAATTAGGTAATAAAAAAATCATTGTTGTCCGATAAAAATAAAAAATAGATAATAATAAAATCAAATATATTGATTATCAATAAGATATTTTTTAAAATTTTGGTTTTTTAAAAGTAAGCCCCCTAAAATAAAGTTAGTTGTTCTATTTGAATTTGTGATTTTAGCCAGTCTTTATTAGGCATTTCTAAAAATTGCATTAGATTAATATAGTTAAAAAGATGTATTCTACAAAAACTTACCAAATTGGAAAAAGCCCATTTTCGTTTTAGCTGTTTTTGGATAACTGTCATTAGTGAATTTGTGGACAATAAATATCTAACCCACAATGTCTATAATTTCATCCACAGATTTACACAAATTAATATAGATAATTTAGTATTTTGAGTGTATTTTTGAATTAATTTACAACTAATATCTTGCTAAACTAATCAACTAATCACTTATCACCTATTCACCTATTCTCCTATTCACCCAGCCACCTCGTCACCTCCTCACCCCGTCTCCCCGTCTCCCAGTCACTCTCATTTGTGCCCATTTGTGTTCATTTGTGGATTAATAAAAACAATTGGGAAATTAAATATCAACCCTTAATAATTTACCCACAATAAACGTTATAGAACTTTATTTTTCTTTTACAATAAAACTATTATAAATTTTTTTATTTGTTTTAATAGTAATTGTATATACTCCATTAGATAACTGGTCGATATTGATAATGCTAGTTTCAGAATATGTGGCTACTATCTGACCTAAATTATTAATAATCATAACTTCATTGATAGGATTAGGACAATGTATATATATAATATCTTGTGCTGGATTAGGATATATGTAAACTTGTTGCTGATCGTAATTATGAATGCCTACATTATCATATATATGTATAAAATTTGTTTTTATTAAACTGTCACACTCATTTTGCATATTGCAACCTATTAATTTGACTGTATAATAACCAGGTGCAGTGTATGTATGTATTGGATTAGGTTCTAATGAACCGATACCATCACCAAAATCCCAGATATAAGAATTTACATTTTGACATAATTGAAAAAAATGAACACTAGCATTACTTAAAGGTAATAATGTATCAGATGCAGAAAAATCTATAATTATAGGAAATGGATTAGTAAATACAAAACCATCTGAAGATGTTATACTATTTAATCCAGCATTATTAATGGTTTTTACAGAAATATAATAAATACTATCATATGTTAGGTTTGGTGGATTAAAGGCAAAGTTGTTATTTAAACCGACATTAGTCCAATTTATTATACTATTATCACCGGGATATCTACCTATACAAACCTCATAATGATGAATACCACTATTGGGATCATGAGCTTGCCCCCATTTAGTAGTAATAGGATAGGTAGATATTGTGTCTAAATCATAATCTATACCATCCCAAACATAAGAAGGCGATATAGGAGGAGTATAATCTACGTATACATCACACGCTACTATATTTGAAAGGTTATCTGCATTATCTTGTACAATACTTTTTATTTTACCTGCTAAAGTAGAGTCATTTATACTTTCGTATCTTAAATCTTTTGTTATGTCATTACCTACACCTATAGTGTAAGTAGCATTATCATAGCGAGATCTATATGCTTTTATTTGATTAAACTGTGCAGCGCAGCTTCCTGTTCTTAGTGAAATGTATTTACCACCAGTAGTATATGGTTGTGTATCTTGCCATGTTCCTTGTAATATATTACCTACATAAACCCATATTTTACCAGTTATTCTATCATATATCACTTTTATATTGTACCATAAGTTTAAATTTATTGTACAAGAAACCTCATAAGTTTTTGTAAAAGTATCATTTGTAACTTTATAAAATTCTAATTTGTCGGTTTCTAAACGAAACCATATGAAATATCCATTACCACCATTTTCTAAAAGTGAATCACTCGAAAAAAAGTAAAAGCCAAAACGTTTATCTGTTTTATTATTACCTAATATACGTATTTCAAATTCATATAGATATCTATTAGATAATTCTTGATTTAAATAAGTATTAATATAAGATTTATAAACAGTAGAATCTGTATGCGTTAAATAACCATTTTGTTGTGTCCAATTACCTGTAATTATATTCCATCGATTGTTTATAGAGGGAGCATCAAAATTATCTGCCAAAAAGCCCCTATTCACATTAGCTCCCCAATCTATACCATCATATTCTATCACTTGGTAATAAGCTTTTTGAATACCACTCTCAGCATCAGAATCATAAAATGTTATATCAAAATCCTGTGTCTGCCAAGCAGAAATAGGTAAAATATTAGTAACTGGTGGAGTATTGTCATTGAGTATTTTAGTATTATTTATTTTGTTATCAGTATTAAAGTTGATTTTTACTAAATTGATTTGTTTTGATTCTTTGTCGTTTACATTA
>JAHDSP010000423.1 GCA_018432645.1 Bacteroidales bacterium
AACAGATTTTGTAGGCTGGATTTATTTTAAGTTTCGCGGAGTGGCAACGAAGTATTTGACAAACTACATAATGTGGTTTGTAGTGAAAGGTAAGTATCTGGCGGATAAGATTATAGAAGATACGGGAAGGTTGCTAAATTTGGCGGCGTCGGATAGGGGTGCGTGGGAGCGGTATAGAGATTTGATGTCTCAAACATATATAATCTATAACATTTAAAATTTTTTTTCTTACTTCTTAAATTAATCAATAGCATAACTATTTTTTTATTTTTTTCTGGTTCTATAACGTTTATTGTGGGTTAATTATTTTACCACAAAGGGCACCAAGATATTACACAAAGTTCACAAAGTGCCATTTTTAAGCCTTTTAATTCCATCTTCCTGTTTTCCGCACTTTTTTGCAACACCTTTATAAGTAATTGATTATCAATAATAATTTTATAATTTTGGGTGTTGCAAAATTTTTATCATGTTTATCAGAAAAGTAAGAAATCGGTCTGGAAGTCAATCTGTACAAGTAATACAGAAGATTGGAGGCAGATATAAAGTGGTAAAAACCATCGGTTGCGCCACCATGCAGCACGAAATTGAGAAGCTGGAGCAATTGGGCAGGGAGGAGATAGAGCGTTTGAGTGGGAATCAGCTGAAGCTATTTGGCTACGAGAGTGATGAGATCATTGAGCAATCCTTTTCCTTGTTGGCCAATAGCAGTATTCGTACCGTAGGACCTGAGTTGATTTTTGGCAAAATATACGATTATATTGGTTTTAATACCATTGAAGAGGAACTGTTCAGGCACTTGGTCATAGCGCGGTTGGCTTTTCCCTTAAGCAAGCTGAAAACGGTAGATTACCTGTATCGTTATCAAGGGAAAAGCATCAAAGTGGATACGGTTTATCGTTTCTTAGACAAATTGAGTGACAAACTCAAGCCACAGATTGAACAAATTGCTTTTGCGCATACCCTGCAGGTTCTGGGAGGCAAGGTTAGCGTTGTATTCTGTGACCTGACGACGTTGTACTTTGAAACCAGCGATGAAGATGATTTACGTAAGATCGGTTTCAGTAAGGACGGCAAACATCAATGTCCACAAATTTATCTTGGACTGCTGGTTGGCGTGGGAGGCTATGCGATTGGCTATGATATTTTTGAAGGGAACATCTACGAAGGCCATACCCTGATACCCTTTCTTGAGAAAATGAGTCGCAAGTTGCATTTAAACAAACCTACCGTGGTAGCCGATGCAGGGTTACTCTCCAAAGAAAACATCAAAACTTTGGAAACTAACGGATACGAATATATTCTTGGGGCAAGGATTAAGAATGAGAGTGAAGAGATAAAAGAGAAAATACTTGCCATGGAATTTGGCGATGGAATGACGGTGAGCATAGAAAAATCAGGCAATACCAGATTAATAGTGAACTATTCAGCCAGTCGAGCCAAAAAGGATGCTTACAATCGCAAAAGAGGTTTAGCCAGGCTTGAGAAACAAATCAAATCGGGCAAATTGACCAAATCGCATATCAACAACAGAGGATATAACAAATATCTTACGTTAAGCGGTGATGTCGTTGTAGAAATCGATTACGATAATTACAATAATGATGGCCGATGGGATGGCATCAAGGGCTATCTGACCAATACCAAATTAGCGGATAAGCAAGTAATAGAAAACTACAAGAATCTTTGGCAGATTGAAAAAGCTTTCCGCATATCAAAGACAGATTTACGCATACGTCCCATCTATCACAGGATAAGGAATCGCATAGAAGCTCATATCTGCATTGCTTTTGCGGCCTACTACATACTCAAGGAACTTGAAAGAGTCCTACAGGAAGAGAAATCGGACATATCATTAAAAAGAGCCAGTGAGTTGACACGAAACATGTATCAAATCACCTATACTTTGCCCGAATCAAAGCAAACAAAATCCAAACTTCTCAACATGGATGAAGAGCAAGCTGAACTCTACCGAATTGTTTGTAAAAATTTTTAGGGTGTTGCAATGCGGAAAACAGGAGATATTACACAAAGTTCACAAAGTGCCATTTTTAAGCCTTTTAATTCCATCTTTTAATAAAATAACATTAATGTTTATCATTCTCTTTCATTTTTTCTCTGTGTCCTTTGTGCCTTCTTTGAGAACTTTGTGGTTAATATTTAACTATCCAATAATAAATAAAATTCATTTTTATAAAATAACTTTTTTTTAATCTTTACCCACTCAAAACGTTATATAACCAAATATCTTATGTTAGGCTTTCTATTGGTTTATTTCTAAGCTTGATGTATTCGTACCACGCCCGCCTATCCGACGCAGCTAAATTTAACATCCTCCCCACATCCTCTATTAATTTATTCAGTAAATATTTGTGCTTCACTATATACCACATTATATAACTTTGCAGGTATTTAGTAGCTACACCTCTAAACTTCTTATCTATCCACTTCGCAAACTTTACTGTATGCTGTCTCACTGTATTTATGTTGTATGTATCATTCTGATCTTTCACTAGTTCTCGTTTTACTGCCTTACTCTTTAAATTCTTCGACCTAAATTTCTTGAATTCTTTTCTATCTTCTGCACATATCGTGCTACTTGTAGATACTTTATTCCTTAAAATTTTTTCTATTTTCACCTTCTTTATTTTATCAAAACAAATTAAATTGAATAGCATATTGCCACTTCTGTCTTTCATCGCCAGCACTGCCACATTGTGCTGTTTCTTCTCCTGAGCTATCAAATATTCTTCTTTTGTTTTATATCTTCTACCTTTTTCTGAATACTTCATCAGCAACTCTTCGAGTTCCATTATCCCAAAAAAGTTAACATTATCGTCGAAGCTCCTCAATGCTGTCAATATCCTATGTCTCCATTCGAAACTTGTCGTTAGATCTATTCCTATTTCTTTAGCACATTGGCGCAAACTTTTCCCTTCGAGCATACAAAGAATGTAGTCTAGCATTAATTCTTTTTTATGCAGATTGTAAACAAAGGTGCCGGTAGTTACTCGAAAGTTCTTACCACATTCTTTACATTGATAGAGCTGCTGACCTTGTTGATGACCATTTTTTATAATGTTTATGCTCTCACATTTTGGACATTGTGGCGATACACTTTGTGCCTTGAGGCCTTGGTAATCTACTACATCTGCATTTTTTTGCTTTAACAGATAAAAGAGACCATCGAGGAATGCTAAATGCTCTTGTTTGCCCATCGATAAATATTCTACTAGATTA
The DNA here is from genome assembly GCA_018432645.1 of Bacteroidales bacterium. Lineage (GTDB taxonomy): Bacteria > Bacteroidota > Bacteroidia > Bacteroidales > DTU049 > DTU049. The sequence goes on from JAHDSP010000423.1 coordinate 3,241, forward strand.
TCAACTAATTGTTTCATAGCTAATTATTTTTTTACAAAATTAATTAAAATTTGGAAATATAATCAAATAAATTTCCAAACAAAAACAAATTTATATTTCTCCCTCCCTTTAATTATTTCTCCTCTATTCTGATTAAATTATTTTTTTGTATTTTTGTATCGCATAATATATGTTTTAAATGAATAATAATAAAAAAGCCCCTCTTGATATCTGTGCAGATTGCCTTTTTAAAACTATTTGCCTTCAATCTATGAGTGAGGAAGATTTTAATTTTTTATATGAAAGTACCATACAAAAATCTTACCAAAAAGATGAAGTTATTTTTCAACAGGGCGAAAAATCCCCTTTTTTAGTTTTTTTACAAAAAGGATTAGTAAAATTTAATTATTTAGATGCTAATAATAAAAATCTGATTTTAACTATTGTGAGTGCTCCTTCACTATTGGGATTAGCCAATGTATTAAATGAGGATATTAATCTTTTTTCTATTATTGCTATAGAGGATAGTATGGGATGTCAGTTAGATTTGAATAAATTAAAGGTTTTAGCAATGAGAAATAAAAATTTCCTTATTAGCTTGACAAAATTATCTACTGATATGTTTAGAAATTCTATTTATAATGTCATTAGTCTTGCTCATAAGCAGATTAATGGTCGTATTGCAGATATTTTATTATTTTTGGCGAGAGATATATATCATAGCAATACTTTCACATTATCTATTTCTAGGCAAGAAATGGCTGAATTCGCTGGTTGTTCCAAAGAAAATGTTATAAAATCTTTGCGATCTCTAAATCGTGATAATATAATAAGAATTAGTGGGAAAGAAATCGAAATTCTCGATATTAAAAAATTAATAAAAATTAGTCAAAAAGGTTAATTATTTTTATTGTTAATTAAGCATAAGCTTTCATTTCATTAGGAAAATAATTTGTAAATTTGATGTTTAAAAAAAAGGAATTATTGTGAGTAATATTGCTACACAAATGAATGTTTTGCTGGAAAGATTTATTAAGTCTCCTACTAAAGATCAGCAAGTTGCTTTTATTAAATTATTAAATGGATTTTTGCAACCGACTAATAAAGATAATCATATATACATGCTTACTGGAGCTGCTGGTACCGGTAAAACTACAATTGTAGAGGCTTTAGTAGGCATGATAACGTATTTAAATGATTGCATAGAGAACGGGTTGCCATTAGATATTGATTCACCAAAGAAAAAAATAAATTTATTTTTAACTGCTACTACTGGTAGAGCAGCAAGAATGTTAGAAAATCGCTGTAAATTTTCTGCATGTACAATACATAAATTAATATATACATTAGATGACAATAAATCTGAAGTATCTAGAAATAGTGTAAAATGGTATTATAAAATTGCTGATGCTATTACTGATCCTTATTCTGTAATTTTTATCGATGAGAGTTCTATGATAAGCTCGCTAAATCCAGCAGAAGATAATGTGATCTTTGGTAGTGGAAATTTAATAGATGATATTTTGACTTTTGGCACTAATGCAAAAATTGTTTTTGTCGGTGATCCTTATCAGCTACCACCTATAAATGAGACTAAAACATTAGCATTAGATCCTGAACTTTTCGAAATGAAATATTTCTATCCAGTACAATTTATTGAACTAAAAGAACCTGTGCGTTTTTCTAAATTTTCTGGCATTTATCAATTAGCTTATCAAATCAGAGATAATATGCTATCTAATGAACAAACTAATCTTAATGTCGAAGAAAATAGTAATATTACTATTTATGATAATGTGGATGATTTATTAAATCAACATATTTCTACTCTAAAAAGAGATCCTACTTCACCTATTATAATGATAGCTTATACTAATAATGTCGTTTCTACTCTAAACAAAAAAATTAGGAATACTCTATTAAAAAATAATAAAAAATTATTGAATAATAATGAGTATGTGATGGTTACTAGAAATAATTATTTATATGATTTAATGAATGGTGAAATAGTGCAAATAGTGAATGTAGAGAATGAATGTAAAAAAATAGAACATCTGAGATTTAGAAAAGTAAAATTGCAATATGGAGAAGATATTGAAGACGAAATGAAATGTATGGTATTAGAAAATACACTAGAACCTAATTTCACATATACCTATCAAGATGAATTATTAATATTGAGTTTTATTTTTGAAAAAATTCAAAAAGAGCATCCAGATTTACTTAATAATAAAAAATTATTAATGTATAAACTACAAACAGATCCTTATTTAAATGCTTTACGCTTAAAATATGCTTATGCTATTACATGTCATAAAGCTCAAGGAGGTGAATGGGATGAGGTTTCTATTGTTACAGAATCTATACTATATCATTCCAGACAGCCTTCTGATTTTGTAAATAAATGGCTATATACAGCTATTACTCGGGCTAAATCTAATGTAAATCTTCTTCGCCGTCCTGCTAGACCAGTAGATTTCATTGATGAACTTAATTTTGATATACATTATAAAATGGGGAAATTTATTCCTCGTTTTTACACGGGTTATATTTATGTAAAAGATATGAAATTATGGACAGCTAAGTCTGGAGTAGACTATGTATCTATAGATAGTGATGAGATATTATTAATTCAAGAAAATTATATAAAATGCGACATGCCAGATAGCCTACCTTGCTATGCATTTTGTAAAAATGGTAGAATTATTCGATGGCAAAAAGATATAGATGAATATAATGTTGAATAATAAAGTTTTAGCGAATATATATTTAAAGTGAAAATTAAAACATGATTGATTTTGAGACTATTACAGCGAAATTAGAAAGCTATGAAGTTATTAAATTAGTGCAACAATTTTGTAAAGAAAATAATAATATAGCTCTTGTAGTAGGTGGTGCTATTAGAGATTCTTTATTAGGATTAACAATTGAAGATATAGATATAGTGATACAAGGTGATTGGCAAAAATTAGCTGAATACATCTGTGATAAACTACAAATTAATAATTTGGTGTTTTTTAAACGTTTCTTAGCTGCTCATTTTATTTATAAAGGCATAGAATGGGAAATAACTTCTGCTAGAAAAGAAAGTTATAAACTTCATAGTCGCAATCCTGAAGTAGAACCTACTAAATTAAATGAGGATTTTCTTCGTAGAGATTTTACTATAAATGCTATTGCTATAGAAATATGGCCACAATATGGTAAAATATGGGATCCATATAAGGGTCTTGATGATTTAAAAAATCATATTATTCGTACTCCAAATGAACCTAATATTACTTTTTGTGACGATCCATTACGTATGCTTAGAGCTATCAGATTCTCAAGTAAGTTAAATTTTAATATTGAGAAAAAAACATGGCAAGGTATTAAAGCTAATAAAGAACGTATCTCTATTGTAGCACCCGAACGTATTTCGGAAGAAATAAATAAAATGTTACTTTTACCTCTTCCGTCTATTGCGTTTAATTTGTTAGATGATACAGGGCTATTAGATTATATATTACCAGAATTAACTGCTTTGAAAACAATTGATACAGAGCAAGATTTCTCACATAAAGATAATTTCAGGCATTCACTTCAAGTGTTAGATAATGTTAGCCAACAATTAGAAACTTTACCAAATCATCCTAATAACCTATGGTTACGCTGGACAGCACTATTACATGATATAGGCAAATCCAAAACAAAACGATTTGATGACAAAACTGGCTTTAGTTTTCATAATCATGAGGTCGTAGGTGCTAAAATGGTACCAATTATCTTCAAGCGTTTGCATTTGCCTTTAAATGAAAAAATGGATTATGTAGTCAAACTAGTTCTACTGCATTTGAGACCTATAGCTTTAGTTGATGATATCGTTACTGATAGTGCTATTAGACGATTAATCTTAGAGGCAGGAGATGATTTAGATGATTTAATGATCTTATGTGAATGTGATATTACCTCAAAAAATCCATATAAAGTCCAAAAATTTAAAAAAAATCTGAAAAATCTCAAACAAAAATTTGAAGAAATAGAAGAAAAAGATCGATTAAGGAATTTTCAACCACCTATTAATGGAGAAGTAATAATGCAAACTTTTGATTTGAAACCATCTAAACTAGTGGGTGATATTAAAACTGCTATCAGGGAAGCTATAATAGAAGGTGAAATACCCAATGAATATGATGCAGCATATAACTTTATGCTAAAATATGGGAAAAATTTAGGATTAAAGCCTAAAGAATAATATAAAAAATAATGAAAATGAAGGGGGCTGAAAGTTAAGATATTTATGTTTGGAAACATATTGGATAGATTTTTAAAAAATAAATTTTATTAACAATTGGACAGTTAAATATTAACCACAAAGTTCACAAAGAAGGCACAAAGAACACAGAGAATGATAAAATTAAATTGTCTGAACCATGATTTTTGGGATTAAAGGATTTTGGGATAGAATTTATAATTTATGATCATTTGTGTGCATCTGCTGACAATAAATAACGATCCTCAATGCATATAATTTTATCCACAGATTTACACAAATTAACACTGATGATTTAGTTTTTTAAAGTTTATTTGTGGACTAATTTATAACTAATATCATGCTAAACTTCTCATCCCATCACTAATCACTAACCATTAACCATTAACCACTAATCACTAATCAACTCTATCACCTATCATTTATCACATCTTCTCCCAGTCTACTCTTCACCTCGTCTCCCCCTCTCCCAGTCACTCCGTCTCCCATCACTCTCATTTGTGCTCATTTGTGTGCATTTGGGGACTAATAAATAACAATTGTACAGGTAAAATAATTTACCCACAATAAACGTTATTGAACCTTAAAAAATCATAAAATAAAATCCAATATTTTTCCAAACATTTTTAAATTCATCATCCTTATCTCCCAGTCTCCAGTTCTCCCCGTCACCCCCTCTCCCCCTCTCCCTTTCTCCCCTCTCCCCGTCTCTCACCCTCCTTCTCCTGTCCTTTTGCAAATCAATTGATAATCACAATATTTGCAATTTTTTTGATCGGTTGTCAAGTCGAAAGTATTATCATTTTTTAGTTCAATGATTTTCTCTTTTATTTTATCGTTAAATACTTCCATTTCTTGTCTAAAGTCAATTGATTCTTTACTTTTCTTTAATTCATATTGATATGCCTGATTATAAATTTTTAAATAAACGTTTTCACCATAAACACCCATATTATTGTCAAAGTTTTTACAATATAAATTGCAGTAAAAAGCTAGCTGAAAAGCATATTCCATTTTAGAATTTTGCACAAAAAGATCATCAATTGCATTATACCTCGTATTTTTTTTATCACCAGTTTTGAAATCTATTATGTATATCCCTTTTTCATTTTTTATAATTAAGTCTATTGTCCCATCTAGTGTAATATCATCTATTTTATAATCCAAATATTTTTCTGTGCCTATAATAGTAGCAGGAAAATGAGAAGATTTGCTATTTATTTCTACATTAAAAAATTTCTTTAGCATATTTTTTAGTTGTTCTTTGAGTAGAAGCTCCTTTATGCTGGAGTTATCTGGTATCAGCTCATCACATTTTTTATCTATTTTACTTTGTATATTTTTCAATATATCTTTAGATATTTCTTTATTTATATATTCGCTAAACAATTCTTTCATAGCTTGATGTAGTAGATTGCCTAATTGTGTTTGTAGTGTTTCATCAGGAAATAGTTTAGTGTCAGTTAAAATTTCAATGTAACGAAAATAAAATTTTCGTGGACATTGAATGTAAGTACTTAGAGCATTGCGAGATAACTTATTGTTATTCACTTTGTTTGTGATATCATCTTTACTAATTTCATGAATATTTACTTGTGAAGATTTACCAATTTTCTCAGAAAAATTTGTGATGTTTACCCCTCTATATTTTAGCTGTAATAAATATGGACTATAGTCAGACTCTTCGCCGCCAACAAACTTGGATGAAAGCAAATGAATATCTTGACTACGCTGCAATAATCTATAAATATGGAGAGCATCTAATCCCTCTCGCCAATCTGGAGTAGGCAATCCAAAATGTTTCCTGAAATGATAAGGAATAAACGTAGGTACATATTTATCTCCAGGAACAATTTTATTATTTAATGAGAGAATTAACACTTTGTCAAAATCTAATAATCTGCTCTCCATTAATCCCATTATCTGAATATTTTCCAGTGGTTCACCTTCTAATTCTATTTTTACCTCTCTAAGTATCTGAGTAATCAATGATATTAGGAATTTTATGTTTTTGATTTCGATTTTATGATAGTCAAAGAGTGCATTGATATCATATAATTTAGTATAAATATTGCGTACAGCTTCTAATTCTAATAAAAGCATAGAATTGTTGTTGCTGTTGTTTTTTAGATCCTCCTCTATATCAGTGAGCAACTGCATTAGTGAGTTTAAAAATTGATATCGATTTTGTGCAGTGATTATCATTTGCAATTTACTTAATAATTCATTGGAATAATGTGCATTTTGATTTATTTCTATAAAATCGTCTAGCTCATTGGTGTTAGCAGTCTTATCAGTTTTATTAGTATTTAGATAATCATTTATTTGCTGAGCACCTAAATTTTTATAAATAAAAGGATGATATAGTAGCTCTATCCAAGTTTGTTTTGTTATGAAAAATCTGTCCTTTTCTTTTCTAATATTATTATATACTTCGAAAATTTGCATGAGTAGAGTATAAGCATGAGTATTTTTCACAGAATAATTCATTGTTATATTTACAGATTTAATATCGTCTGGCAGAGATGAAATTACTATAGGTAGCAAACTAGCATCGGGCAAAATTATAGCTTGATATTGCTCGGTAGAATGAGTTAATTGCGAAGCTGCAAATTTAGCCTCTTCCACTTCATTAGTAAAAGAATAAATTTCTATTTTGTCTTTTAATTTTTTAAAATTCTCACCTAGATTATCAGTCTCTACTACAAAATCCTCTGGCATAGGAAATTTATCTATCAGCATGCTCAATTGTCTACCAGCACTATATCGATTATCTTTCAAATATTCATCATCATATTCCCAGATGAAATGTATATCTTTTTCATGTTTTATATCTTTTTTTAATTTTTCAAACAATTTATATTCTGCTTTAGTTACAAAATTAAAGCCTACAATATAAAAAATCCTATTATTTATTTTTGTTATTTTATCCAAATCATCTTCTACAAAATGTCTAATTTGTAATCCTTCATAAGCCAATTTTTCATTTAAAAGATTTTTTCTATAGTGATCATATAAATCGTAGAGCTTTTCCCAAATATTTAGATATGAATTGGCAAGTTTAGGATTATTGATATGTTTGATAAGTTTGTCAAGATTGTTTTTTAAGTGATTATCTATATCTAGCTCAAATATGCTTTCTAACTCTTTTTCGTTTGTTATATTTATAAAAAGTTTTTTAGCTTCTGCGCATTCATTATCTATATCGTTGAAATCTTTTAGCAATATATCTCCTAAAAAATAAAATTCATCAAAAGATAATTTAATATTTTGATAAATTTCATTAAAAGAATTATACAACTTAAATATAGAAACTACATCTTCGACCTTAGTGAGTGGAGAGTTATCATCTATCCAATCGCGTATAGATATGATCTCAGGCAAATAAGTTGCTTTCTCAGATACATTTACAAACTCTTTTGTAAGGAAAATACTAGATCGTCTATTAGGCATCAAAATAGTGATATCCTTCAGATTATCAGTATGTTTTTGATAAATGTAATTTGCTACTATGTGTAAAAATGATTCCATATTTTTTGTAATTAAAAATGTGTTATTTCGCTACGTTAATTAATTCATTTCTATCAATATTAAGTAAATATCCTTCGATTTTTTTGTTACTAGTTTGTTGCAGTATTTCAATGTATTTCTTAATTTGATTTTTATAATCTATTAAATCTTTATCGCCAGTTTTGAAATCTACTAAAACAATTTTATCTTGATGGATAAAGACCTTGTCTGGTCTGAGCATTTTGCCATCATGTGCTAAATCTCGCTCACTAACAATCTCTTCTGCTTTAGTAAACCAATCAACAACTGATGGATTTTCATTAAAAATATTTCTAATTTTTGTTTTTATTTTTTCACTGTCATCTATAGTTTTATGATGTTTTTTTAAAATTTTATCAGTTTTTTCTTCCCATTTATTAATGTCGTTTATTGCTTTGAAAATATCATGTATCAAGACACCATAGGCTATATGTTCTCGGGTAGATAATCCATAATTTTGTTTAATTTTTATTTCAATTTTTACATTTTCTTTTGCTTTCCAGTCGAATTGTGAAATATTGTTACTATCATTATTATCGTCATTGTTTACTAATTCTCCTATTTCGTAAATATCATAATTTTTTATAGAAGTAGTTGATTTATAGTTACTTAAAAGGCCTAATGTTTCGATATCAAAATCATTATTTATACATTTCAAAACTTCTTTGCCAATACATTTGTTTTCGATATTAGCTATTAGCACTTTTTTAGCACGTGTGAAAGCCACATAGAGTAGGTTGAGATCATCCACATTTTTTTTTGTTTTTTCTAAAAGATATTCATCTGCGAAATGTGAATTAGCAAGTTCATTATTAGCTTTTAAAAGGAAAGCTGGCACCTTAGAATTGTTTAATAAATTTGGCTTTTGAAACCACATATAATCGGATAAATCTCTTGTCCAATTCACATAGGGCACTATTACAGCGTCGTATTCTAATCCTTTAGATCTGTGAATAGAAATTATGTGCACACCATTTTCGTTTTCACTTATCATTACTGATTCTTTAATTCCTTTATTTAGAAACCAATGAATAAACATTACTTCATTATTAGATTTCTCTTGTTGGTAGTTTTTTATTAATTGTAAAAAATGAATACAAAAAGTTTGTTCTCTCTCGCTCAGCTGTGAATAAATGATATTTACTAGATACTCTGCTTTGAAATATAAATTTTGGGCTAAAAAATTCATATCTTTACATAAATTGTTTATAATATCATCGTAGGAGCTTAGATTTTCATTTTTAATATTTTCATAGAAAGCTTTTGACATGTAATGAGCATAGTTAGAGTCATTATGTAGCCAATAGATAGTGAAAACTATCCATAGAACAGCATCTGAATTAGCATAAGTGATACTTTCCTGAGAGATTATTTTGAAATCATCGCTTCTAGTGGGAGGATTTTCGAGTAAATATTTAAAAATCATAGCAGCTTCTTTATTACTTCTTACTAGAATGCCAATGTTTTTATAGTTTTTCTCCCATAGTTGTTCTATATCTTTTCTCACTAAATCCAAAATATTTGTATCTTCCTCATCATCTGTATCATTATCTTTATCATTTTTCACATAAAGTTTCACATTGCCTTTGAAGTTCCCAAATTTGTCTTTTTTATCAACAGGGATTTCTTGTTTCACGTTTCTATCTTTTTGTGGATCTATATAAATCTCTTTGATATAATCCAATTTAACATTATCTTCATCATTAAAAAGATTGTTCAGATGCAAGAGCTCATAAAAAAGAGAATTATTAAATGCGATAATATTAGGATATGATCTCCAATTGTCTTTGAGAGTTTTTCGAGAAATACGATTAGAAAAATCTATATCTACAGTATCTTTCATTATCCCCCAATCACCATTACGCCAGCGATATATAGCCTGCTTGATATCACCCACTAAAAGGACATTTTCCTCATCTGTAGCACTTATACTTTCATCTATCAAAGGTTTAATAATTTCATATTGTACACGTGATGTATCCTGGAATTCATCAATTAAAAAATATTCATAATATACACCAATTTTCTCATAGATAAACATATAATTTTCTTGGATAAATGATTTTAGCATTTTACCAATATCTGATAAAAGTAGAATATTGTTTGTTTTCTTGTAAATATTCAATTTTTGCAAAATATGACTTAGAAGTGCTACATTGTGTATTTGCTTAGAAATTATACGTGCAGTTGTATAATTTCTATATTCATCACTGTTCATTAAATCATTAAATTCTATCATTAATTCTTTAATTTTATCTTGAGTCATTTGATCAATATTAGACTTGTTACTATCCAATTTTTGCTTACCTTCTATTATATTTAGAAATCTATTACCTGGGAATATATCTTTAAAAGAATCTTTAATTTTTATCGCATTTTCTAATTTTGAGCCAATATAATTTACACTTCCTGCGCCGTTATATGCAAAATTTGCCTCTTTATAGCCTGTTTCACTTAGAATCTGATTGAATTCATCATTTATTTTTTTAGCTTTACTCAAAAAATCATCCATTTGCCTATCTAGATCAGAATTTAATTTTATAAAATCTTCATCGGAGATTTTATTAAAATTTTCTTCATAATCATTAAAAAATTCCTTATTTATCTCTCTTGTAAGCTCATTGAGTAGCTTATTATAATTAAAAGATTTATTATCACGTAGTTTGTCCTCAATAAATTTCACTAGCCAGTTAAAAGCTCGATCTTTTTTTTGTAAACTCATAATGAAATCGTCAACTGCATCTTCATAAATCTCA
>JAHDSP010000529.1 GCA_018432645.1 Bacteroidales bacterium
AAATAAATGATTTTGTTAATTATTTAGAAATTTATAAGACATTTTTTGATGATAATTTAGAAAAAAATAATATAGATTATACTAAATTTATTAATAAAACAAATATAAAAGAAATTAATTGTAATTTTAATAATTTTAAAATAATAAGCGTATGTGATTATTATTCGCATACAAAAAAGTATGCGCGTAAAAAAACATGTGTTTGTTTATTTTCAAATATTGCCTTTTATGATAATTATGCTTTTTTTATTGCTAGCATAATATTATCATATGATAGAGTTTATACAAATTTTTATTTTTTGAGAAAAAATAAAAATTGGGAGTTAATATATTCATCTATAGGGCATGATTAGTATAATGCTTTTGAAAAAATTTATTAATTTTCATAATAAAAATATTGTTTTATGTACACAGCAAATGAGCTAAACAACAATACCAGCTACACATATTTCGGAGCTATATACTATGATAGTGATCTGATTGGGCGGCTCTGTTTGGATCCGAATGGTATGTGGATAATAAATTCTCCTACAAAAGAAGATTATGAAAGATGTAATGTATCAGAACAAGCACAACAAAGATTTGAATCAATTTTACATAATATAGAAATTTTTTCAAAAAATGAAAATTTTATCAACGCTTTTTCGCTAACAACTGGTTTATCTAAAGATAAGATAATAGAATATTTAACTTATGGAAAAGGACCATCAATAACTCTCATAGAAGGATCTGATGCTCATGCTAATGATGCTAATAATTTTACTTTAGGTGCTGATATATTAAATTATTTAGGTAGTATAGATAATAATGATATAGAAAAATTAGGTCTTAGTGCTTTTGGTGTTGCTATGGTTTTGATAGATAACTATATTAATACTAAATGTATTCCATTCAAATCTGGACAAGTTATTATAGAAAAACCTAATCCATCTGTTGATGTAGCGTTTCCATTTTCCAATTTACCTCACATTCCACAATATAATATACAAAAATTTAAATATATTGGGGTAGATTTGTTTAATAATTAAAAATTATAATATGTTAGAAAAAATTTTAATTTTATTTATTTTTTTATATTTTAATTTCTATTCATTGAAATCGCAAATAAATGATAGAGACATATGTGAAATTTATTCTACTGTAATTTATGATTTAAAAGATCAAATAAAAGAGGATTATTGTCAGAAAGATGTACATATAATTAAAAGTCCATTAGAAATAAATGATTTTGTTAATTATTTAGAAATTTATAA
>JAHDSP010000182.1 GCA_018432645.1 Bacteroidales bacterium
AAAACTAAATTATATGTGTTAATCTGTGGATAAAATTATAGACATTACGGGTTGTTATTTATTGTCCACAAATGCACACAAATGAGCACAAATTACAAATTCAATCCCAAAATCCTTTAATCCCACAAACCCCAGTTCAGACAATAAACAGGTAATAAGTGATGAGTGATAGATAAAAGTTTTTATAAGTTAATTAATAAAAAACTATTATTTTTCTCACCATTTCATTTAGTCTCACCATCACTTATCACTTATCACTTATCAATAATAAAGAAAGAAGTATGGGCTTTATCATTACTCACTACTTTCTACTTTCTACTATATACTCGCTACTATTACACAAAAAAAGTTATGGGCTTTAAGCACTGCAAAAAGTTTAATTTTTACCCACTCAAAGCGTTATAGAACCGAATAAATTTATAATAAATTATTCTTTTGTTTTATCAGGTAAAGGAGTTGGTTCACTTTTAGAAATTTCCATTTCTATCAGATTAGCTTTAGATTGAGAAGATTTTTTATTAAAATTGCTAGACTTGGTATTATAATACTGCGAAGCTTTATCATCACCAGCATATACTGGTGGAGTAGGAGGTGCAGATTTTTTCTTTATTTGCAATGTTAATAGTTGTTGCCAGCTTGGAGGATTAGTTGATAAATTTTCTAATCTTTTGACTAATTGATTTATTTCTGATTTTTCATTAGCATCAGTGATATTGTTTAGAGGTAGGTCTGGAATTACAAGAAAAGTTTCATAAGAGTAAACTATAATATCAACAATAGATTTAGCTTCTATTGAATGCACTTGTACATTTAATATTTGGGGATTAATTTTTAAATAAGTGCCGATTCTAGCTTTAGCATCGTCATTGATTGAATTTTGCCCATTTAAAAAAATGCTCAAAAATAAAATTACATTTAATAAAAATAACTTTTTCATATATTTATCTTTTTAATTCTACAACGTGAAGCTGATGACCATAGTAGCTCATACCACCGCTAGGATAATAGACTCTAAGTTCATATGTATGATCGCCTGCCGGTGGCTCATCCATCCATTGGATGTGTACTGTTTTATCTTCATTTATAAATGATATTTCACTAATTTCGCATAGTAATGTACCATCTCTATAAATATAAAAGCAAACATATGTGTCAGTATCAGTTTTATAATAATCGCATTCACCGTGTATCCATACTATACTTTTTTCTTGTCCGGTACCATGGGTAGTAATATTAACTGTACGCAGGGATGTGCCCGTAAAATAAGGAGCAGTGGATTGTCCATAGCTAATTTCTTGATTATAAAAATCTCCAGTTAATTTTAACGAATAGAGTGCTGTGGTAGTAGATCCATCATAAGTATATGAACGGGTAGCTAACTCGCCTCTCACAGTACCAATAGAATTAGAACCTATGACACCTACACTATTTACGTAATCTAAATAGTTGTATCCAGCTATAGCAGCAGTGAATTCATTGCCCCAAAAAGAATAACCTTTAATAGCAGCATCTATTCCACTAATAGACCATGATGTACCACCATTAGTACTACTACTTGCCCCAT
>JAHDSP010000521.1 GCA_018432645.1 Bacteroidales bacterium
TAATTTATATTTTTTAGATTATGAATTTGAAATATTTAGCTGCCACATACATATAGCAGCTGCAGTAGCCGCATTCAATGATTCGGGCAAATTATATACATTATTCCTAGGTATTTTAATTTTTTTTGTAGCCATAGAGAGCAATTTTTCATCTATACCATTGCCTTCATTACCTATAATGAGTGCAAAAGGTCCAGTTATTTTTACTTCTCGTATATCTTCACCTTCTGTATCTGTAGCTAACAATGTGTGTGAATAACACAAAATATTGATTTTATTTAAATTTAAATAAATCATATTTATACCAACTACACTACCCATGCTAGATTGTACAACTTTAGGATTATATAAATCTACTGAATTTAATGTAGAAATAATATTAAAATATCCTAGCCATTCAGCCGTTCTTAAAATAGTACCCATATTCCCAGGATCTTGTATGTCATTTAATATCAATAGATTATCACATGACTGTATTTCTTTTAAAGTAATAGGTTGTTTCTGATAAAAAATGCCCAAAATGCTGTTTGGCGTTTTCATAGAGCTTATACGCTCTAATTGCTTTGCTGTGATAATTTCTACTGATGGTAAATTGTATAAAAAAGAATAATTCACAGTAGTATATATTTTATAATATTTATTACCTCTTTGTAATAAATCATTAACAAGGTTTGGACCTTCAGCAATAAACATCCTTAAATCGTTTCTTATCTGTCTTGATTGTAAATCTTTGATAAATTGAATTTCTTTTTTTGTAATCATTTAATAATAATTATTACTAATATTATATTACAAAATTAAAAAAGTTTTTAAAACAGCATTGGGAACTTGGTTATATATCGTTTTGAGTGTGTAAAGCTTAGATTTTCCAATAAATAGCTTATAAAAACTTTAATCTATTACTCATCAATCAACGCCCATTATTCCTAAACTTCTAAAATCTTCAAAATTAATTTATAATTTATGCTTATTTGTGTGCATTTGTGGATTAATAAATAAAACCCCGCAATGTATATAATTTCATCCACAGATTTACACAAATTAACACTTACGATTTAGTTTTTTGAGTGCATTTGTTAATTAATTTATAACTAATATCTTACTAAACTAATCAACTTATCAACCTTAATTTATTATTTGTGCTTATTTGTGTGCATTTGTGGATTAATAATAACAATTGGAAAATCAAATATTAGCTTAAATAATTAACTCACAATAAATTTTATAGAACCAGAAACTTTATTATAAATTTGTAAAATAAAAAAATTATGATGAAAAAAGCTAGATATTTTTTATTTATTTTGCTATTAGCATTATTATCAAGTTGTAAAATTATGAAACAGGCTGATTGGTTATTCTATGATGGTAAAATTTATACTGCTAATGAAAATAACGATGTAGTAAGTGCTATGGCCATTAAAGGTGATAAAATTATTGATATAGGAGATTCTGATACATTACTAAAAAGATGGAAGGCTAAAGAGAAAATCAATTTACAAGGTACTACAATAATACCTGGAATAATAGATTCTCATTGCCATTTAATCGGTTATAGTACACAAATGGAGCCCATAGACCTCACAGGCGTTAGAGGTGTAGATGAAATGGTGGAAAGAATCCAAATATATCTGAAGCAACATCCCGATATGAAATTTATTTATGGTAGAGGTTGGGACCAAAATTTATTTCCAAATATGCAAATGCCTAATAATAAATTGTTAAATAAATATTTTTATGATGTACCAGTTTATTTGAAAAGAGTAGATGGTCACGCAGCATTGGCTAATGATGCAGCCCTGCGTCTAGCTAACATTACTACAGAAACAAACATAGAAAATGGTATTATCGAAAAAATTAATAATAAATTAACGGGTATTCTGATAGATAATGCTATGACTTTAGTAGAGAAATACATTCCTCCACTTCCTGTGAGTGCTAAGGTCAGTTCATTACTTAAGCTACAAGAGCAAGCCTTTCAATATGGCATCACTTCTATTAATGAAGCAGGTATTAATTATAATGA
>JAHDSP010000563.1 GCA_018432645.1 Bacteroidales bacterium
AAATTTATTTTTGAATAAGGTGCCAATAGTTGAAATATTAGAAGATAATAAGCTAGCTTGAATGGTTGTAATTTTTTCTGTCGGTCTAAGGTAAGTAGCATCTAATACTGATGACATTTTATCTCCATATCTAGCTTCGAAGCCTCCAGACGAAAAATCAATAGAACTTATGAGATCAGAATTCAAAAAGCTCAACCCTTCCTGTTCACTACTACGAGTTAGTATTGGTCTATATATTTCAAAATCATTTACATAAACTAAATTTTCATCATAGTTGCCACCTCTTACTGAATATTGACTACTCAATTCATTACTAGATTGTACTCCCATTCCCATTAATTTAATTAAAGTCTCTACTTGTCCACCTGTAGTAGGTAATAATTGCCCTTTTTTAGGATCTAATCTTTGAATACCTTTGGCTAAATCTACTTGTTCTGTAACCTCTATTTGTGGCAACAAAGTACTTAATGTTGTTAAAGTATAATCTCTAGTGACCTTTTTTTGAGGTTTTATCAAAGTATCATAAAAGCGTTCATAGCCAACTGTACTTATGCCTATTATTACTGTATCTCTATAAGGAAATGAAATTTCAAAATAGCCATTAATATTTGTAGCTGTACCAATATTTGTGTTTACTATACCTATGTTTGCAAAAGGAATAGGTTCATTATTAGCATTTTTTATATTACCTGATAGAGTTACTTTTTCTTGTGCCCAAATGCTTATAGGTAAAAGTGATAACAAAATTAAAATCCTAATGTAGTGGCTCATTATAGTAATATTGCTTATTTTCATTTTCTTTAGATGGATTACGTTTAAATTGTCCGTCTTTCCATGCTTTTATAAATTCTGCCCAGGCGAAAGGATTTAATAGATTATTCGGTTTAATTAATTGCCCAACAGAATAATTTTGATAGGTCATCTCCCTGATCATCTGATTATATGACGATTGCCCATCTCTAGCTACATAATTTAATTCTTTATCTTTCCATTCCATAAAAGCTAAATTTTTTCTAGCTCTTTCTAAATCATCATCGGGAGGTACAGTATTAATAAAAGCTTCTTTAAATTTATCCCTGGATGGCCATGGATAAATAACTGTTTTATCTAAATATATTGTGTCAGTAATCATTGGCTGTATCAAATTGTAAAATGTATGCTCCAATGTATCTGGAATTTTATAATATACGGGTTTATATCCTACAAAGGAAAATACAATAGTTTGCCCCTTTTCTCCGACAATACTAAATAGCCCGTTTATATTACTTATAGTTCCCATTTTAGTTTCTTTTATATAAATATGTACAAATGGTATAGGCTTTAAACTATCTGCTGTAACAACTATCCCAGCAAATTCTATTAATTTATTTTGTTCTTTTTGTGCAAAACAGTAATTCATTAATAATACTAAAATTATTGTAATATAAAATTTCACTCTATTTAAATACATATAAACGAAAAAATTATACCTTTTATTTGATTTTAATTTATTCAATAATTGTCAAAATTACAAATTATAAATAAATAATCTAAAAATATTTTACCTTATTTTGAATAATAAAAAGAGTTAACAAACATATTACTCATAAGTAAATCTCACATATTACATTATTGAATTAGGCGTTTAGTTTATAAAATCTTTTTCAACTTTTTGTAATAAAAGAATACCTTTACAATAATTAGCAAGCTTTCCCAAAGAGACTTTTCTTAATTTACTTAAAATCAATTATATTCATAAGAAATATAATTATTACTGTGAATGAATCAGTAATAATTTAGTTGTTAATTAAACGCATAATTCAAAAAAAAATTGTATATTTGTAAAAAATGTTTGTATATCAAAATAATTATGTAATTTTCCAATATAAACCTCTAAAACCTAAAGATTATGAAAAAAAATTTTTACCTTTTTATATTAATAATATCAATCTTATGCTTAGCTTCTAGTTGCAAAAAAAGACCGACTTATTACATGCCACAGGAATTTAAAGACTATGTGGATTTCCCTGTTGGCTCTTACTGGGTTTATGAAGATTCTGTATCTGGTATAAAGGATAGTATATACCTATATGGAAGAAATTTGACAATTTACGAATGTGAATATAATTATTGTAACTATGAAAAATTAGAGCAAAATTTTTATTGTTTGTATTGGCAACAATGTAGTGGGATTAGTATGGTTGAAGAGATTGATCCTTTAATTTATACATATATAGGACCATCAGGTTATTATTTTGGCGATTGCAATGTCGGAACAAATGTTTATAATGGAGAATATTTAGCATATTATGATTCATTAAATATAAACAATAAATGGTATAAAGAAGTAAAATGTTTCTGTCGTAATAATATTGGTTGGAATAACGATCTAATATATTATTGGGCAAAAGATATAGGTGTTATTCGTAAAGAAGAACCAACATCACCATCTTCAGATACAATTTTAGTATGGAATTTAAAATCGTATCATATAAATAATTAAAACCTAAAAATTATGAAAAAAATTACACTTTTAATAATTATTCAATTGTTTACAATTCAAATAACATATCTTTATGCTATAGAAACTAATCTTGCATATGGAGAAGTAATTAGCAAAGAATATAATAATGTAAATGGCACATTTAATTTTAAAATTGAATACAAATTTATTGATACTGTTACATTTGCTTATGATAAAAGTACACAATTTATTTTACCTGATGGGTGGAGTGCTAATATATCACCCGTAATAAAAGGCAATGTATATTATCCTGAAGATACAATACTACTCACAGTTACTGTAAATTATCCTGTTAATAATTTGCCATTTTATTCAAAAAAAATTAGTATTATTCAATTTATAACATCTGATAATACTATTG
>JAHDSP010000178.1 GCA_018432645.1 Bacteroidales bacterium
ATGAGAATTGCTATTCATGCACAAGGACAAATAGGCATCGAAAATGCTAATTTATCTATTATGCCAAGATTTTTGTATATGATGCAAGGTAAACAAGATGAAATTTTACCCGGACTTTTATTAAGATTTACGCTAAAAGAAGAATCACAATATACAGGATTTGCTCGAGCAATTTATCTAACAGGTGGTGGCTATTATAGAACTGGAGATGCTGCTATTGCTCAACTAATGTTAGAAATAGGTGATTTAGGTATGGGTTTTAGCTATGATATTAATGTATCAGATCTATCTGCTGTTACAAATAGTAATGGTGGTTTTGAAGTTTCTTTGAGATATATAATCAAAAATAAAGCAAATATTAGCTATCATTAAAAAGTTATTTTTTGATATTGCATTTATTGAATTATGATAAATCATTATTTAATATTTTTATCTCAATATAAAACTAAAATCATTTTTAAATAAACTCAATATTTACCTCTTTTAGTAATTTTTCTTCTAATTGTCGGGCTATACGTCTAACAACAGTTCTTCTAATTTCTAGGTCTACAGGAAGATGAGGATCTTGGTGAGCTTCATTAACTTTAGTTCCTACAAGAAAATAAATTTCATCACTATCAATTAATAGTTGTAAGAGTTTGCCGGCAGGCCCACTGGGGATATTAAAAGGAGGATTTTGGTGAAATAATATATCCGAGACCTTACTGAGTGTCAGAATTCCCTCTGTAATGAAATTAGCCCCATCCATATAAGATATTGGTGGTAATTCTGGATCCTCAAATTCAAAAGTATCAATAATTTTTTTATTAAGTTCTCTACTAATAATATCGGCAGTCGTAGCTCCACAAATAACTTTATCACCTTTAAAATCATTAAAATATTGAGCCATTTTTTTATCATCTTTTTCATTAAAAGGTGGACCTGTAACTACTAGGACTTTACGAGGTTTTCTAAAATAGACAACTCCACATGTCATATCATCTTGGGGTTGATAGTTATCCAGCTTATTAGCCATATTTACAATTCTTTGAGCTA
>JAHDSP010000486.1 GCA_018432645.1 Bacteroidales bacterium
ATTTTAGTATTACTTCGAGGATTGCTTTCTACCACTGAACCCATCGTAAAAGGGAATGTATAAACTAACTCTGGAGATGAATTTTTAACATATACTGTTGTATTGAATTGTTCAACAGGATAAACACTACCAATTATAGATAGATTATTAGTATTTTTTGAGATTATAGAATAATAATAATCATCAAATGAAACTGCGTAGTTACCGTTAGGAAACTGATTAGCAAAAGGTAAAGAATTTAAATATACTATATCTAAAGTAGATGATCCTTCAGGTGCTAACTCTGACAAATCCCAAGTCTGGTTTGCTCCATTTGCAGAAACATCTAAACCACTTATTGATGTATAATTTTCAATAGTCGATAAAGGTAAAGGTGGTTGATCATCATATGTAATTGTAATCTGAGCTTTTATAAAGCTCAAAGATAGCATTAATGCTATAAATAAAATAATTCGTTTTGTTTTCATAGATTGAATATTTTGTGATTTTTTTAAAATAAAGTTGAAAATTTTTTATACAAAATTAAAAAAATTTTTTATTTTGCTTACCAACATAAAAAATTAAAAATTATGAGAAAGTTATTATTATTTATTTCAATTTTAGTAGTTTCAGTAATTACTTATGGGCAAACGCCAATAGTAGATGAAAATGTGGATACATACACTGCTGATTCTTGTTTTGTACAGCAGGCAGGCTCACCATGGACTACTTGGAGTAATGCTCCAGGCACTAGTGAAGATCCTGTAGTTTCTACAAATCAGGCATTATCAGCGCCTAATTCTGTATATGTTCAAACAAATAATGATTTAGTTTTAGAATTGAGTGATTATACTACAGGACGATATGCTATTTCATTCAATATTTTTGTAGAAAGTGGTAAACTTGGTTATTTTAATATTTTGAATGATTTTGCTGGAACTGGTAGTGTGTGGGCAATGCAAGCATATTTTAAAAATAATGGATACATGGTAGTAGATGCAGGGGCAGCCTCTGCTGATAGTATTGCATACACTCAAAATGCATGGCATCAAGTTTTAATAACTGTAGATCTAGATGATGATATTGCTACAATAGAATTTGATGGTCAATTTATGCATATGTGGAAATTTAGTAGTGGGTCTTTTGGTGATGGTACAATGAAAAAATTAGATGCTATAAACTTCTTTGGTTGGTCAGTTTCCCCATTACAAGCAGGTTACTATTTAGATGATATTTTAGTAGAACAAGTAACAGCTCCAGATTCTCCATCATCATTAACTGCAACTTTACAAAATCAATTTGATGTTCACCTTACATGGAATGCACCTTCTGCTACACCTACTAAATACTTTTTGATGCGTAATAATCAATTAATTGATGAAGTAGCTGCTACTGCTACTAGCTACACTGATGTTCATGTATATCCTCAAACTTTAACTTACAAATTATTTAGTTATATTACATCACAGGGCGTATCTGCACCAGATTCAGTTAATATCACTATTCCAGGTGGCGTAGATAGAAATTTAGTCTTATTCGAAATAGCTACTGCTACTGATTGTCCATTTTGTCCAAGTGCAGCCAGAGGTGTAGATGGATTAATTACTAACAATGCTCAAGTAGCAGTGATTAATTATCACGCAGGTGATAGCTATGCCACTACTGATGGCGATACACGTCTTTCGTATTATACATCATCATTAGGTACACCTACTACTTGGGTAGATGGTGTTTATACTTTAGAAGGTGGTCTAACTAGTCCTGGCAGTTTATATACTTCTTATAATACTGTTTATCAAATGAGAAATGTCGTTCCAGCAACTCATATCAACTATTTATCTATAAATAAAATAAATGAAACTCAATTCGTAGCTACAATTTCTGTAAAAGAAGCTTTAAGTTATTTCACTTCTGACCTGAAA
>JAHDSP010000337.1 GCA_018432645.1 Bacteroidales bacterium
AGTAGATTACCAAGGTCTAAAAATTCAAAGTACTCCTCCACTATGTCCAAACTGTCATAGCAATGATATTGTAAAAAATGGCAAGCAAAAAGGTATGCAAAATTATCGTTGCAAACATTGTGGCAGACAATTTAGAGTTACAACGGGCACTTTTGTGTATCGATTACAAAAACCACAACTTATGCTCGAGTACATTCGTTGTATGGTTGCAGGTAAAAGTCTCAGAGCTTGTGCTAGAGAGGTTGGCATAAGTCTGCCAACAAGTTTCACTTGGCGACATAAAATCCTTGCTGCTTTGAAAAATTTTGACAAAAATGTCAATTTCTTTGGCGTAGTAGAAATAGACGAATTGCTGATGGATTATTCTGAAAAAGGTAGAAAATATTCAAGTGTAAAAGAGATGAAACAAGCAATGAGAAAAAAGCCAAAGAAGGTTGCTGTAATAGTTGGTACAGATAGATGTGGAAATATACTATTCAGAAATACTGAGAGCAAAAGAGCGAAGCGAGAAGACATTGAGAAATTTCTAAAAGGAAGAATTCCAGAGGATGCCGTTCTATGTACTGGTACCAAATACGCATTCAGACATATAAGAAAGAGTAAAGTGAAACACAAAGAGATAGTAGGAGCCAAAAAGAAAAAGCGAGGTATCTATAGCACAGCTATAGTGAAGGCTAAGTCAGAGGAATTTACTAAATGGATATATTCAAAGTTCAGAGGAGTAGCAACCAAATACCTGCAAAACTACATTATGTGGTATGTAGCGATAGGTAAATACCTATCAGGAGGCGTCATTAGTAATATTGGCAGGATGCTTAATCTTGCATCCTCGAATAGATTTGCCTGGTATGAATATTTTAGAGTGAGTAAAATATCATATATTGTTTGAAACATTTAAAAAATGTTTGTTACTCCCTAAACATATCTCCTTAGTTATTCCATTTTTTATTGTAAATTTGAAAAAATATTTTTTCGATGTCTGAAGACAATCTCAAAACTCCTATTTATATTTGCATGGGTAGTTCATGTTTTAGTAAGGGTTCTAGAAATCTTGTAGTTATTATTAATAATCTCATTGAGCAGTATCAGCTTCACTCTTTTATAGATTTCAGAGGAAAACGATGTTTCGATAAATGCGCTGAGGGGCCTAATTTACAAATAGGTGATACTATCTATAATCATGTAACTCCCGAAAATATTGGTCAAATCATTTTAAATTATTTTAATATTCATGAAAACTCAAATTCAGATTGATTATTCTAAATGTAATATGTGCTATTCTTGCATTAAGGTTTGTCCTGTGCATGCTCTTCGTAGTTCTGCGCAAGAAACTCATGTAGAATTGATTGAGGATAGATGTATTAATTGTGGCTCTTGTTATTCGCATTGCCCCCAAAATGCTATTCTTTATAGAGATTCTATCGAAACTGTGATTTCTTGGATTAATGATAAACAAAAATTAGTCGCTATACTAGATCCAGCTATTTCAGGTGAATTTATTGACGTAAATGATTATAAAAAATTTATTTCTATGATCCGTAAGACTGGCTTTCATTATGTTATTGATGGTGCATTTGCTGCTGATTTATTAGCAAATAATTATAAAAATTTTTTAGACGAAAATAAAGGAAAATATTATCTTTTTACTTTATGTCCTATTATCCAAAATTATGTACAAAAATATGCTACTAAAGCACTTAAAAATCTTTTGCCACTGCCTATTTTACCAGAAATGGCTTCATTTTTAACAAAAAAAATTATAAATGAACAGATTAAAACTGTCTATATAGGACCATGTATTGCTTATAAAGATATTTCTGAGTTCAATAAAAGTGATGAAGTTCTGACTTTTGAAGAGCTTAGAAAATTATTTGAAAGGTTTGAAATTACTGAAATTGAACAAGAGTTCTCTTCTTTTGATTTTGTAGAAGGTAAATGGGGTAATTATTTCGCTATTGAGGATGGTATTTTAATAGCTACTAATCAAGAACAAAATATTCTAAATGCTAATGTGATTTCTAGTAGTGGCGAAAATCTTTTCAAAGATGCTATTACAGATTTTTTAAATTATATAGAAGTTATTAAAAAACATTTTAATATTTATTATTGTAATGGTTGTATCATGGGACCAGCTATTACACTATCTGGCAATTATATAATGAAAAAATATCAGGTTTTACAATACTCTCAAAAACGTTTAAAAGATTTAGATGATGAATCTTGGCAAGAAAATATTAATCATTATATAAATGAATCTTTACCAGTTACATTTAAAAATATGCAAATTGAGCTTCCACAAATACCTCGTAAACAAATAGATGATATCTTGAATTATCTACAAATTACTCCTACTTTTAAATCCTGTAAAAATTGTGGCTTCGATTCATGTGAAGAATTTGCCACTGCTATTGCCCAAGGAATTGCTAATTCTGAAATGTGCATTTATTATAATATTGCTAATAAAATTAAATTAATTAAAAAATTAAATGTGCAATTAGAAAAATTAAATGCTAAAATTGTTGATGAAGAAGAAAAAAATAAAAAAATTAAGGAAGAGTTACAATTGCACGCTCTGATCATTGAAAATATAAAAGAACTTTTACATAAAATCCCTGCAGGTATATTAGTTGTTAATGGAGAAAATAAAGTAGAATATTCTAATGAATTTTTTGTTAAAATTTTAGGTGAAGAAGCTATTGAAATTAATGACATAATACCCGGTCTCAGAGGTTCGCAGATTGAAAAATTATTAGATATCTCATTAGTTAATATGATAGAGTATGCTCTCACTCATCAAAAGGGGGAAACACAAAAAGATATTTTGATAAATGATAAATGGTTTAATGTAAGTGTATATCCTATCAAGTACCGATCACTAGCTATTATGCTTATTAAAGATATTAGCTCGCCTGAAGTTAATAAAGCAGAGGTAGTAGATGAAATCAAAAAAGCTATTCAAAAAGAATTAGATATGGTTCAGCAAATAGCTTTTTCACTAGGTGA
>JAHDSP010000048.1 GCA_018432645.1 Bacteroidales bacterium
TCTGACACCTCTTCCAATAAGTTGCTTTTCTTTAATTGTTGCTTCAGGAGTTTTTTTTGTGCTTCCGCCTGCATTTTGTCCTTGATAGAGTCTCACAATATCAAAAAGGTTTAGAACATCCCATCCTTCTGTCAATCTATCCACGGTAAAAATAGCCCTGATATGATTGTTTTTGTCTTCTAAGCTATTCAATAATTTATCAGTTTCTTCATCAGTTTTTTCGGTTTTGGTTTTATTGGTTTTGGAGTTTGTGATAATTGTGTTTCTCTCTTGATAATTTTGTTTGATCCAGTTTGCAATTTCACCAAAGTTGATATTTTCGTTTTTTATAAATTCCAAAAGTGTTTCAGTTCTTGATTTTCCCATTTCAAACAGTGTCGGCTGTTTTGCTTGATAAATTTTATCTCCAATATTTTTTATAAAATCAAAATCACTACTTGATAGGTTATCTATCCAATTCAAAAACTCTTCGTAATCTGCTTTTGATTCATCAATAGTTTTACTTCTAAAAAGAATTACAGGTTTAAAGTTTGGAATATTATATTTCAGTGCAATTTTGTGTCTGTACCATTGAAATAAAAGTGCTTGCAATACTCTTTCTTTTTTGTCAAGTGTAGAAGAAATAAGATTGATTTCCTTAGTATATCCTGCTTGTAAAAACTCTTTGAGTCCAAATTTAAAAATGATTTTGTCTTCATATTTTCTAGCAATACTTTCTGTCGCAGGGATTGTAGCTGTGAATTCTAAAAGCACATTTTTATTATCTCCTTGTTTCCCATTTTTTTTCAATATCAATTCTATAACAGTATGTTCCCAACCTTTTCTTTCTATCTCTTCAGCTCCTGTTCTGTTGGTAATTTCTGTTGGAAAAAACTCTAGCTGGTTTCCATTTTTTGATTTTGTATCTGTATTAAGATGATGAGCTTCATCGGCAAGCATAACAATATTTTTGCTATGTAAATCATCTAAAGTCGTCTGATTTTCTCTTTGTAAGTGAATATCATTATAAAGTTTTTGAATAGAAGTAAATTTGATTTCTATACCTTGAGGATTATCTGAAAAATTATCCACTTTTTTGATATTGACGGTTTTGTCATCTATCACGATTTTTTCTTTGAAAAGGTATTTTGTATGTGTATTGTCTATAAAATTATTTTCGGTTTTATCTACAATGTTATTTTGATTTACAAAAAAAAGAAAATGTCTGTATCCTTGTTTATAGTAATACAAAATGGAAGCGGCCATAAGAAGTGTTTTTCCTGTTCCTGTTGCCATGTTAAACATTAGGTGTGTAGGATTTTTTTTAAGGTTTGATTTAGGGTTTTGATAATATAAAAAGTTCTCTAATGCTTCTTTCTGCCACGAAAACAACGAATGCTTTAAATTATCCGTAATATATTTTGGAATTTCAAATATTTCAGGGCTAAAGTTTTTTAAAGCCTCTTTTTGGGTATTAATTTTTTTATATAATTCTTCACTAAACATATCTGCCATAATTATTCCTCCTTATTATAAAATTGATTTGTTAAGTTTTGATCTTCCTCACTTATACCAAATTTCTTATCTGCCATTTCAGTTTTATTCACATACATTTGATTGTTATCAAGCATTGCAATAAATATTTTCTTCTGTTCATCCAGAGATAAATTTCTAAAATTCTCTTCTTGCAAAACTTTTTCTTTAAATTCTTTGATTTTGAGATTGTAATTCAAAAAATATCTCTCATACATTTCATCAAAAAACTTCTCTAGCTCTTCCAAACTCTCACATTCTAAGATTTTTTCTTTTGCA
>JAHDSP010000462.1 GCA_018432645.1 Bacteroidales bacterium
ATTGTTTTTCTGCTCGTTTGATGTGGATGAACAATGAAGATAGAACCTTTATACCACTATGGTTCTTACGCAACCGCTGGATCATTGCGATGTGAAAAGATCGCCTCAGTCGTTTCCATACCACTATGGTTCTTACGCAACGGATGGGTGTGTGCGCTACACTCTCCCTCAAAGCGCTGTTTCCATACCACTATGGTTCTTACGCAACAAGGAGGTACAATAATGGCAAAAGTATACGCTGTTGGTTTCCATACCACTATGGTTCTTACGCAACGTTAATTGTATCACCCGAAGAACCTGCTGTTGTTTAGTTTCCATACCACTATGGTTCTTACGCAACTGAAGTACGCTCTGGCCTCCTGTGCACTCCTGTTCAGGGTTTCCATACCACTATGGTTCTTACGCAACAAACCACAGAGATCCAGTGTTGAATGTGATACCTGTGTTTCCATACCACTATGGTTCTTACGCAACACGGTCGCTGAGTTCGAAACCTGGCGTCAGCTGTCAGGGTTTCCATACCACTATGGTTCTTACGCAACCGCTTTTATTACAAAACAATTATATATGATTACGGTAATTAAAGTCAAACTCCTGTGATCGTTATGGGTAAAAGAAGAGACAACAGTCTATTGGAAAATGAAATCAGTTTGTGTAACCCGAAGAGACTGTTAACCAATACATTCGTTTTCACCGTGATTTTTATAGAAGAATAAAATGTAATCCTTGCCAAGCCTAAGTTATAGAAAGAATAATCGATTTCTTCGATTGAAATCAATTATAATCACACGACCAAAGATAAGTCAGATTTGTGTTAACTGGATTAGAGTCATTATAAATAAGGCTGAAAACTGTTCCAAGAGTACGGTTACGCGTTACCTGGAACACAAACGTTCCGACGAGAAATGGTAACAGAGATATTAACTACTATCTCTGGCTCAAGTACTGGGATAAGAGCTTAATTATAAATACGATCACAATTCTCCGCAAAATGGAGTTGGTGAAAATGGATGAAATGTAATGACATCCGACAATAAGCATAACGAACTATCTTATGAAACACGCATTAGATAAGAGTGTTGGATGAGGGCTAATTATGTTAGTCATTCGCTCAAATGGAGGCTATTTGACCTACAAGATTACAAATAGCTGAAGGTGCGAACCAAGGGTATTTTATTAGTATTCCAAACTAGTGTATTTTACAGAATAACATTA
>JAHDSP010000007.1 GCA_018432645.1 Bacteroidales bacterium
GTCCACGACCTAAAGGTCGTGGTTAATAGAAGTTGGAATTAGATAGGCTAATATGTAAGTTAGCAAATAGTTGTATAGCTCTGTCCTTTAGGTCAGATAATAAATTAATAGATATTACATTTAACCTTAAGTTCGAATAGCAAAGAGTAGTAGATTATTAACCCTGCCCTTTAGGGCAGGGTATGAGAAAGAAAGAGATATGGGCTTTAGCCCTGAAAAAAATCAGAACAACAGATTTCTAGCTGATTATTCCCAAAAATCAGTTAATCCCACAAATCACAGTTCAGACAGTAAAGAGTAGATTATTAACCTCGACCTTTAGATCGATGTAGAACATAGAAAAAGGTATGGGCTTTAGCCCTGAAAAAGTCTAATCATACTTTTCTTTGTCTACCACACAAAGAAAAGTCTCCGCTTGGGAAATTTTATTATCTAAATGCTTATTACAAAATAATTATTTGAAATATTCGAAAAATTCAAAAAAATTAGTTAAATTTGTAAAAAAAATAATGAGATATCATTTAACTATAATAATAATTTTATTTTCATATTTTACTATAAATGCACAGGTTAAGGTATATAATAATGTAGATTTAGATAGTTTGGTTGCCAAGCATACAAGATTAGCAGCTAAAACTAATAGCTATTTAGGATATTCTATACAATTAGGAGCATTTTCTGGTAACTACAGTAAATCTAAAGCTGAAAATTTGTTAAATGATTTCACTAGTAATTTTAGTGATTTCACAGTAAATATTGTTTTTGATTCCCCATATTACAAAGTGATGGCTGGTGCTTATATTCATAAATATGAAGCTAGATATGATTACGAATTGATTAAAAAATTTTATCCACAAGCTATTATAGTTCCTTATTTTATTGATGTGAAAAATTTTATAAAACAATAAAGTATGACTAAAGAAGAGCTCGTACATGAATTACTCATCAATACTGATATAGATACTAAATTAGAAATACTATTGGAGTCTGGTGTAGAAATATTAACTATTAAACAATTTGATCATTTTATTAAAATTTATTTAGTAAATAATTTTTATGTGGAACTAATTTATAAATACACAATTAACCGAATAACACATATTAACCAAATAGATACTCAAGATCTAATAGAAAAATATAAAGATTATATCAAAATAGTCTTATAAAAATTTTTTAAATCGTTTATCATATTGTAATTTTGCTTTTTTTAAATAGCTAATTATGAAATTGCCAGACTTACAAGATTACAATTATGAATTATCCGAAGGGCGTATAGCAAAATTTCCTGTGCAACCACGTGATAGCTCAAAAATTTTGATAGCTACAGATAATATATTACAACAAGATTTTTTTTATAATATTGCAAAATATTTACCTCCTGATGGATTATTGATTCTCAATAATACTAAAGTAATACCAGCTAGAATAATGGTAAAAAAAGAAACTGGTGCATGGATAGAGTTTCTTTTGAATGAACCAATAAAAGCAGATAGCATACCATTAGCTCTACAAGACAAAGGAACTTCTGTTTGGCAATGTATGATTGGTAATGCTAAAAAGCTAAAAAACTCTCATCATCTATCATATTATTTTACTAAAAACAATCAAAATATTTATCTAAATATTGATATAGAATGGAGACCAAATAATGAAAATATTGTAACTTTTTCGTGGCAACCATCAGATTACACATTATCAGAA
>JAHDSP010000356.1 GCA_018432645.1 Bacteroidales bacterium
ACCTTTTTGCTTGCCATTTTTTACAATATCATTGCTATGACAGTTTGGACATAGTGGAGGAGTACTTTGAATTTTTAGACCTTGGTAATCTACTGCGTCAGCTTCTTTCTCTAGCAGGAAATCGTAGAGATCATCGAAGAAGGCTTTAGAGTCTTCCTTACTCATAGCCAGATGTTTATCAATGTTATCAACTAAAGTCTTCATAAATACTATTTTTTTGGCAAATATACATAATAATTTTAATATGATATTAATATCATTAACTATTTTAAACATTTTAAAAAATTAAATTTTCCAATTACCTGTTTTTTTTTAACTTTGTGAAAAAAAATGAAAACTTCTGTCGAAATTAGTTATTATCCCCTATCTAACAATTATTTAGTCATTATAGAAAATTTCTTAAGGGCTCTTCGTTCTTATGAACAAATCAAAATCATTACCAATGGCATGAGTACTCAAATTTTTGGTGAATATGATATTGTAATGAATATTTTAACCAAAGAAATTAAAAATGCTTTTTCTAATCCTGATTCTCTTTTTGTAATAAAAATCGCTAATGCTTGTTTAGATAGTTATACTCCTCCTATTGATTAAATTTAAAATTAATTTTGTTAAATTACATTTGCTTGCATTGGATTGAGATAATAGCAGCTTCTCTTGGTATTATTGCTATTTATTTCCAAATTAAAGTAAAACCATTCTATTGGGTTATCAGTTTATTAGTTTCTTCTATGTATATTATAATCTATTTTTTAGCTAAATTATATGCTGACATGAGCATGCAATTTTATTATGTGGGCATGTCTATTTACGGATTATATGTTTGGCTTTCAGGGAATAATAATAGTGATAAAAAAACAATTCCCATTAGCAAAATAAAAGATTTAAAATCTTGGCTATTAATCGCTTTGATTTCTGCTTTGTCATTTTTTATAATTGGATACATTCTTAAAAAATTTACAGATAGTAATGTCCCCTGGTGGGATTCTTTCACTACTTCCTTAAGTTTCGTAGCTACTTGGATGCTTGCTAGAAAAAAAATAGAAAATTGGCTTATTTGGATTGTCGTGGATGCTACCAGTGTGGTTCTATATATTTACAAACAATTATATCCTACTACTATATTATTTATTATACTTACATTGTTAGCAATTGTAGGATATTTTCAATGGAATCGTGAATTGAGAATTTTAGAAAATAGTTGAATGATTAATATATAATTAATGATGAAAACTATCTATTGCAATATACGTTTTATTAATAAAAAAAATTTTTGATATTTTAATTTTATCTTATTTTCAACTTAGTAATTTATAAGTTATTATAAAAATTAAAAAGGGGCTAATAAATATTTTATCAGCCCTTTTTTAATTAAATTTTTATAATTATTAGTTTGTTGCTTTTTCTAATCTTTTCATTAAAGAAAAAATCAAAAGTCCAGAAAGTGCACATACACTTACAAATATTAACCATAATTGCCATAGTTCCACTCTTTCCCAAAAATAAGTACCAAGGAATAAAAGTTTATTGCCAACGGCTGTAGTTAATAACCAACCACCTTGCATTAAACCTTGGAATCTCTTAGGTGCCACTTTTGATACGAATGATAAGCCCATAGGACTTAAGAATAATTCTGCTACAGTCAATGTCAAGTATGTAGAAATTAACCAATATGGAGAAACTCTATTGTAATCAGTAATGCCTGATTGTGCTATATCACTTGGAGATGTTAAATTTGTTGAAGCGAATATCATAATGATATAGCCCAAAGCTGCTAAAAACATTCCCATACCAATTTTTCTAGGAGTAGAAGGTTCTTTCCCTTTACTTCTTAACCAACTAAATAAACCATTTATAGGAAATGTTAATGCCACTATGAATAATGGATTAAAAGATTGGAAAAGTTCTGGAGCTATAGGTATCATTTTGCCAGCATTCAATTGATAAAAATAATAAGTTAAGTAACCAAAACCAATGAAAAATACTGCTGCAATTACTTTATTGAGTAATTTTTTTGAGGTAAATATCATTACTATACCAGAAATAGCTAAAATTATTGAAAATAGCGATTTCAAATCAAAGAATAATGCTGTGAAAGCCCCTACTTCTTTAAAAACATAATCACGTGCAAAAAGTGTAAGTGTTAATCCATTCTGATGGAAAGACATCCAGAAAAATATTACTACAAAAAATACTAATACTAAAGAAGTGATTTTTGGTTTTTCTACTGCGGTAGCCGATAAGATTATATATGTAATGAAACCACCAAACAATGCAACTGCGAAACCTATATCAACGTTGCCCAATGCAAACCAAAATATTCCTAATAATACTACAAAAGATATGATAGCATAAATTAAATTTTTAATAGGAAATGAAGCTGCTGGAGTAGGTTCTTTGTGTTCTTGAGCTTCTTTTGCTTTTTGCTCTTTTTGAATTTTCCTAGCATCTGGTAAGCTTTTTTGATAAAATAGAAAGACTAATAATGAAACTATCATAGCTAATGCAGCTATTCCAAAAGCATAATTATAACCTCTAGAAAACACATCTATATACTGATGTGCAAAAGCAGATAAATCTGTGACTGGAGCACTAGATACATTATTTGCAAGATCTTGGAATTTTGCTACATCTAAAGTTTGTCCATCTATGTATGCATGGCACATGGAGGGTAGTGAAGCATCATGTACAAAACCATTGATTTTCAAAAACCAATTTCTCATACCTGTAGCAGCAAAAGGTGCAAAGAAAGCACCAATATTTATTCCCATATAAAATAGTAAATAACCAGTATCTCGTAGAGGTTCATACTTTGGATCATCATATAGCTGACCAACAATAGCTTGTAAATTGCCTTTAAATAGACCATTACCAAGAGCTATTACCATTAAACCAGTAATTGCTATTGCTAGTGTAGTACCAGGTATAGCCATCATTGCATAACCTAATAACATAACAATGAGACCTAATAAAACTACTAATTTGTAACGTTTAGTAGAGTCTGCTATTATACCGCCTACTAATGCTAAAGCATAAATAGCAAAATAGAACCAGCTATAAATACTTCCTGCGCTCTCAGCAGATAAGCCAAATTTAGCTTGTAAAAATAAAACTAAAATGGCCATCATTGTATAAAAGCCAAATCGCTCTCCCATATTAGAGAAAAAAGCGATTACTAAACCTTTTGGATGATTTTTAAACATATATCTTGTTTTTTTGGTTTTTCTATAAATAAGGATTTTCCATTTTTACTATTTGTGCCATCATCTCAGCCTCTGTTACCACTCTTTCGCCTACATATGCTTTGCCTTTCATATTTACTATTCCCCTTCTAATAGGTGAAGTTAATTCTAAATAAAATACTACTGTATCGCCAGGTACTACTTTATGTCTAAACTTCACATCTTTGATAGAAAGAAAATAAGAAATATAATTCTCTGGATCAGGTAAATCAGATAATATTAGCATACCGCCTGTCTGAGCCATAGCTTCTACTAACAATACTCCTGGCATTACAGCTTCTTTGGGGAAATGTCCTAAAAAGTGAGCTTCATTATAAGTAACATTTTTTACTCCAATAATATAATTTTCTCCTTTTTCTATTATTTTATCCACTAATAAAAATGGATAACGATGTGGCATGAAACGTTTTATTGCTTCTATGTCAAAAACAGGTTCTTTATTTAAATCTAAATGTGATACAGGCGTGCTTTTAGCTTCTTTTTTAATATGTTCTCTGATAAGTTTAGCAAACTCAACATTTGATCTATGTCCTGGCTTATTGGCAATCAAATGACCATTAAATCTATAACCAACAAGAGCTAAATCTCCTACAACATCTAATAATTTATGTCTAGCAGGCTCATTAGCAAAATAAAAACCGGTATTATTTAGAATCCCTTTATCTATAATATTTACATTATGAATATTGAAATATTCTTTAAAATAATTTAATTTTTCGTCAGGTAAATCTTTATCTACTATCACTACACCACTATTCAGGTCTCCACCCTTAATGAGTCCATTTTGTATTAATTCTTCTATCTCTGATAAAAACACAAAAGTTCTAGAACGTGATATTTCTCGTTCGAAATCTTTCATATCATTTAATACAGCATATTGCGGAGGCAACACATCCTTATTATAGTCTATCATTACAGTTAATTTATAAGTATCGTCAGGCATCAACCAATATTCTGAATCTTTTTCTTTATCATAAAATGATATGCTCGATGTTATATTATAATATTTTCTTTCTGCATTTTGCTCTATTATCTCCGATTGTTTTTTGATAGCATCAATAAAACTATATGAATTACCTTCTAGTATAGGTACTTCTTCATTATCCATTTCTATCAACACATTATCTAGATCTAGAGCCATCAGAGCAGCTAACAAATGTTCTACCGTACGGATAGTAACACCATTATTAGTGAGAGTAGTGCCACGTAAAGTATCTAAAGCATAATCTGCTAATGCTTTTATTGTATTATTATTTTCTATATCTACCCTTTTAAAAACTATACCACTATTTTCTGTATTAGGCTTAAGTGTTAAATGTACATTTTTACCAATATGGACACCTTTACCCTCTATAGTAACTTCATTTTTTAGGGTTTTTTGTTTTATCATTTTTATAATTATTTGTTATGAGTTTTTCTAAATTATAAACTTTATTTCTAAGTTCAGCTAATTCTTTAAAAGCAATAAAATTTCTTTTAAATAATTTAGCATCTATGGCAGGTGATCCCATTAACAGTTCATCATCACCCACATTATTAGCTATACCTGATTGGGCAGCTATTTGATTATTATTTTTTATGTTTATATGCCCAGCTACACCCACTTGACCGCCAAACAGATTATGATTACCGATTTTTGTAGAACCTGCTATACCGCATTGTGCAGCCATTGCATTGTTTTCACCTAATTCTACATTATGTGCTATATGAATTAAATTGTCTAATTTAGTACCTTGCTTAATTAGTGTAGATCCCACAGTAGATTTATCTATTGTTACATTGGCTCCTATTTCTACATCGTTCTCTATTACTACATTACCAATTTGTGGTATTTTTTGAAAAGTATTATCGTTCATTGGTAAAAAGCCAAAGCCATCAGAGCCTATTACTGCACCAGAATGTATGATACAATTATCTCCTACCTTACAATCATCTAATATTACTACTTGTGGATATATTAAACAATTTTTTCCAATGTGCACATTTTCACCTATATATACTTGCTCTCTTATAATAGTCTCATCACCTACTGTAGCATTATCATTTACAATACTATAGTGTCCTATAGATACTCCCTTGCCTATTTTAGCTTCTTTACTAATATATGCTAAATCTGATATTCCATTTTTTTTATTTTTTCTTTTTTCAGAATCTATAAAATTTAATAGTTTTAGAAAACAAAAATATGGATTTTCGACTCGAATAAGTGTAGTTTCTATATGCTCACTCAAAACTATATCTTTAGAAACTATCAAAGCCGTAGCTTTAGTATTATAAATAAATTTTTCGAATTTAGAATCAAAAATAAAAGCTATCTCACCATTTTGTGCATTTTCTATTCTATTAATATTATAAATCTCTAACGCCCCATCACCCTCTATCTCTCCATCAAGTAATTTTGCTAATTGATTAACTGATAGTTTCATATGTAGTGAAAATTAAAAATTAAACTTGTTTATTTTGCATTTGAGCATTTGCTACTGGATTTATTATATAATGATAAATAGTAAATATGACAGCTGAAAATAATAAAGTGCCTACAACCTCATATCTGAAAAATGGAATTGCCATAGTATAGCAATTTATCAATCCTTGCCAACTATAGGTGTACCAACCACCCAGCCATACACCAAAATTAGAAATTATAAAAAATGTAACTGATGCTGTGAGAGAAGAGATAAATACATTAGAGACTTTAAGTTTTTTAATCATCTTAGCCCCTAATATTGCTATAATAACAAAACTCATATATGTAAATACCATAACAATAGGATCATATAATCCAATAATTAGATCGCTTATAAACAAAGTAATTATCGGAAAAGCTAGCGCCCATTTTTTATTTTTGAAAACATAACCACTAAATAATGCCAAAGCTGCTACTGGCGTAAAATTGGGAATAAAATTAAAAAAACGATATGCTACTACTAATACTATTACTAAACACAATAATAAAAAATGTAAAATATTACTTTTTCTCATATTTTTTTTGCAAACTTATAAAAAAATTTTTATTTATTAACAATTATATTTTTAGTATTATTAAAAATATAAAAACAATCAATATTTGTATTGTTTTCGTACCATTTGTTAAAGTCATTTATATTGTGAAAAAACAGCAAATTCCTTTTAGCTGTATAATATACATAAACAAGCTCATTTATGTTTTGATTATCTGCTATAATATAAACACAAATATCTGTTGGTTTAGCTCCAGTCTTTAAAATATTAGCTTGATTATCTAAATTAGCTTGGTAGGTATCATATTTATAAAAGCCTGCATATTTATGCAAGCCCCATAGCATCGTGATTACAAAAATTATCATATAGCCCAGATGGATCCATTTTTTATTATCAATAAATAAGTATTTTTCGCAAACAAATGTAGTGGCTAAAGTGATAAATAAAACAAATTTTGCCATATAAATATAATGAGTAAGTACAGCAGAAATAACAATAATAGAAAATATTAATATTGGCAGAAACACCCATTTAATTATAAATTGCCAGGTAGTATCATTTTTGAATATTTTAGCTTTATTTATAATTGGTAAAATTATCAATATAAATAGGATGCCTGTTCCCTCTAAAACATTCCAAATACTTTGGAAAAATAATCGAAAAAATTCTTTGATGGCAGCCCACAAACCATCTATATTAAAAATGTTATAAAAATTACCCAATCTAGATAAATTTCTTATAAATAGATTTTTAATAAAAGGCTTCAGCCCACCGATGCTGCTATATTGTATTACAATCATTAAATAAGCAATAATTGTCAAACTGCTCATTAATATTGCTTCTTTTTTATTCTTTTGTTTAATATTATAAAATATGTAAAAAATAGCATAAATCAATGCCATCCAATCTATTAATAAATAACAGAAAAACAATATTTTATGCAATAAAAAATATAATTTATTATCAGGAAATTTAATAATCAATAAATGAAAAACTAAAACCCAAATAAAAAATACTAATCCTATAGTTTCAGCAAAATGATAATAGGTAAAACTATATAATATTAATGGATGAAAAGTATATATTAATGTACCTATAATAATAGAAATATTTTTTTGAAAAAGTAAACTTAGTAATATCATCATACCTATTATAGAAAGGATAAAATAGATAAAAAGTATTTTTTGTAAACTCAAATTATTAATAGGTAAATGGAATAATTTTAATAAAGAATAGGAAAGTAAAAAACTACCAGATGGATGAGATAAATAATAATTATTCCCTCGGCTATCAAATACTCGTGGATAAATATCTACAAACTTATCACCTGGATTACTGTAGCTTATCACTGGTGCTAAATAATAATTTTTTGCACCCTCATTATCCCATTGCTCAAAAGTAATAGATGAAAAAAGATGTGCTATATTGCGATAATCTGTTTTTTTAGTCCATCGCGATGAAGTAATAGATAAAAGAACAAAGACTAAAAAAATAAAAAAACAAGTTAAAAAAAGAAATCTCTTATTTTTCATTTTTATTATTTTTCGATTTTTCATAATGTTTAGGTGGTATAGAGGC
This sequence comes from Bacteroidales bacterium, assembly GCA_018432645.1. Classification (GTDB taxonomy): domain Bacteria; phylum Bacteroidota; class Bacteroidia; order Bacteroidales; family DTU049; genus DTU049. The sequence continues at coordinate 7,782 of JAHDSP010000356.1, forward strand.
AGATGATGCTATATTTAATAATCTACCAACATCTGCATTTACATTGCCACTCAAATAATTATTTTTGAGGGCATAAAACTTTAAATAGCCTTGCAAATATTTGGGAGATATATTTTTATATTGAGCCAACATTTTTTTTAATTATCTTTTTCATTTTTAACAACTTTAAGATGATAAATATCGGTTTTCACTTTTTCATCTTTGATAACTATAGTTTTTTTAATATCATATTTCTTAATATCTCTAAACTCTTTAGTGTTTTACACACAACATACTGTTAATGAATCAATTTTATTTATTTTGCTTTAGAATAAACTCATCAGTTTCTATAATGCTATAAATTTTTATATTTTCATTCAAAGATTCTAAAGCAGAGAGAATTTTATGTCTCCAATTAAAGCTTGTTGGCAGACTTATGCCAACCTCGCTAGCACATGCTCTTAAGCTTTTACCCTCAAGCATACAACGAAGGTAGTC
>JAHDSP010000283.1 GCA_018432645.1 Bacteroidales bacterium
CCAAAAGGATGAGCAACTGGCTGGCCATTATTAGAGAAATTTAGAATAGGATTTTTGTGACTATAAGTATAAGGACGAACAGCATTAAATTCTAATCTCGAGCGAAAATTATTATTATTTGTTCTCCACTTGAAACCTATTTGTATGGCATATTTATTCATCCAATTACCATAAACTATGGTGCTATCATTAGGATGTAATCTATGCTTAATATCTTTTCGAAATTCACTGAAAATGAAATCATCTAAAATAGCTTGTCCATAGATTTGAAAATTTTTACCAGCACGCCACTTAAAATTACCCCCAAAATATAAATTATAAGGTGAGCCAAGGGAGTAATCTATATATCTGTAAAAAATCTGAGGCAATAAATATACAAACTCGAAATTGTTGTGAGCACTATCTCTAGCTGGATAAATGAGATTTTCAAAAAATGCAAAATGCCATTTTTTACCAATATTAAATGAGAAGCTATGAAAAATAGAATATTTCGCAAATTTTGTTTCTGTTAATGGATTAGTCCATCTCATCATAGCCCAGGAAAATGCTAATTCTTTTATTTTAAATTCCTGAAGCAAATATGGATAATTAGCACTGGCGTATGACAAATTCAACCCTCTATAACCATCGCCCCAATGAAATTTGCTGTAGCCTACAGATAAGGAATAATGATTTTTGACATTCATAGACAGCTCTATAGGTGCATTCCAAGAATAATGTCCATTATAAATCTTTTCTCCTCCAGGGAAACGAGAGATAGAATCATATTTGTCTAGATAATCATATAAAGAAAAAAATAAAAATTCTGGTTTTGCCCAAATTTTGAATAAAGTATTTTTGTTTTGAAACTCCTTTTTGAAGTTAGCTCCGACCAATAGTTCATAATTTTTTTCACTTGCTAACCCACTGAAATAAGGAGTGATCATACGTTGAGTGCTATCAATATCATTACTATGTAAAAAATTATTGTCGTCAAAGTTTTTATTTAACACTGTATTTTGTGAAATTCCTACAATGCTTGTCATCATTAAAATAAAAAATAAAATTTTTTTCATTCAAGATTATTTTTAACTTTTTTGTACAAAAATAGTTAAAGTTAAAATTTATATATAGAAAAA
>JAHDSP010000329.1 GCA_018432645.1 Bacteroidales bacterium
GGCACAGTGCTTTTGGTAACAACAACTAAATAATCGTTCATATATTTTCCAATATTATGAGCAACTTCAAGTACATATTTTAGATCAGCACTTCCATCTTCATCAGGTGGTGTACCTACTGCTATAAAAGCCATTTCTGCACCATCTAAAACTTTTGAAATATCAGTGTCAAAGCTCAATCTACCTCTTTCTAAATTTTTAGTTATTAATTCATCTAAACCTGGTTCATATATTGGAGAAATTCCTTTTTTTAGATTTTCTATTTTATTTTTGTCTATATCAATGCAAACAGTTTCTACTCCAACTTCTGCAAAACAAACTCCAGTAACTAATCCTACATATCCAGTTCCTATTATAACAATTTTCATAATATTATAAAGTTTTTTGCAAAATAAATCATTTTTTCTAAAATCAATAAATATTAATTTTAGTTTTTATTAAAAAAAACATCTAATTTTGCAATAAAAAATAATACAAATTATGAATGAAGATTCCACGCCAATGTCTGGCACAAAGCAAGTAAATGACATTGTTATCAAATTTGTTGGTGATTCTGGAGATGGTATTCAGCTTTCAGGAAATATCTTGGCTGATACTTTAGCACATATAGGGTTAGATATGGCTACGTTTCCAGATTTCCCTGCAGAGGTTAGAGCACCTCGTAATACTACTTTTGGTGTATCTGGTTTTCAGATACATTTTAGTAATAAAAAAGTTTTAACACCTGGTGATGAATATGATGTTTTAGTTTGTTTCAACCCCGCATCATTAAAGCTAAATCTTAAAAATGTTAAACAAGGAGGCATCATTGTTGTCGATAGTTCTAATTTCACTCCTCGTAGTTTAGAAACAGCTGGATATACTTCTAATCCTTTAGAAGATAACAGTTTATCTAATTATACCGTATTACAAATTCCTGCTTCTGAAATGGTCATTAATCTTAATAGCGATTTAGATAAGAAAAATGCAGAAAGAACAAAAAATATGTTCATTCTTGGATTACTATACAATATGTTCAGTTTTGACCTAAAACCTGCTATTAACTACATTAACAATAAATTTAAAAATAAATCACAATTAGTAGAAGCTAACTTAAAATCTTTGGAACGTGGTTATCAATATAGTGAAACCATAGAAAATTTTCCTAAATTTTATTTAGCAAAATGTGAACTTTTGCCAGGAAAATATAGAGATATACAAGGTAATGTAGCTACTGCATGGGGGTTAATAGCAGCTGCAGAAAAAGCAGGTCTTCATTTATTTATTGGCTCTTATCCTATTACTCCAGCAACAGAAATTTTGGTTGAACTTTCTAAACATAGAGAATTAGGAGTTAAAACATTTCAAGCTGAAGATGAGATAGCAGGCATCACATCTGCTATAGGAGCTGGTTTTGCTGGTTCATTAGCAGTAACTACTACCTCTGGGCCTGGATTATCATTAAAAGTAGAAGCCATGGGTTTAGCAGTTATGACTGAATTGCCAATAGTAATCGTAGATGTTCAAAGAGCTGGTCCCTCTACTGGTATGCCTACCAAAAGTGAGCAAGCTGATTTATATATGTCTATGTTTGGTCGTAATGGCGAAGCTCCCATTCCTATTATTGCTGCATCATCATCAGTAGATTGCTTTTTTGCTGCTTTCGAAGCTGCTAAGATTGCATTGGAACATATGACACCTGTTATTTTACTTTCTGATGGATATATTGGGTTAGGTTCTAGTGTGTTTCGTATTCCAAAAATGGCAGATTTACCTGAAATACATCCTCCTTTTGCTGATAATAATGTTAAGTATTATCCTTACGAGCGTGATGAAGAATGGTATGTGAGAAAATGGGCTATACCTGGTACTCCAGGATTACAGCATAGAGTTGGAGGTCTAGAAAAATCTGATATATATGGCGAAGTAACTACAGATGCCAAAAATCATGAAAAAATGGTGATTAATAGAGAAGAAAAAATTAAACGTATAGCTCGTAAATGGCCTCTGCAAAGAATTACTGGTCCAGAAGATCCAGATTTATTAGTTGTTAGCTGGGGTGGTACTAAAGGTCAAGTGGAGGGTGCTATACAAAACCTAACTGCAAAAGGTTATAAAATTGCTCATACTCATTTCAGATATATTAATCCATTACCTCTAAATACTCATGAAATATTAAAATCTGGTAAAAAAGTTATTGTCTGTGAGCTTAATAGAGGACAATTTGCTAATATTCTCAGAATGAATTACCAAGATATTGAATTTCATCAATATAATAAAGTGCAAGGGCAACCATTCACTGTGAAAGAATTAGAAAATGCATTTACAGAATTATTAAATTCATAAAATTTTAATATCATGAAAAAATCAATAAATAATACAATACCAAAATCCGATGTGCCATTAACTCCAAAAGATTTTGAAAGTGATCAAATAATAAGATGGTGCCCAGGATGTGGTAATCATATGATAGTCAATTCATTAAAAAAGGTCTTTGCTGAGATTGGCTATAAAAAAGAAAATTATGTAGTCGTGTCTGGAATAGGTTGTAGTTCTCGATTACCCTATTATGTCAATTCCTATGGTTTTCATGGCATACATGGTAGGGCTAATGCTATTGCTACAGGTGTGAAGATTGCTAATCCTAAATTAAGTGTTTGGGTAGCTACTGGCGATGGTGATTCTTTAGCTATTGGTGGTAATCATTTCATCCATGTTGTTAGAAGAAATTTAGATATGAATATTATTCTATTTAATAATCAAATCTATGGACTTACTAAAGGGCAATATTCACCTACTTCGCCTTTGGGAGCCGTTACTAAAACTTCTCCTTATGGTACTATAGAACATCCTTTCACAACAGGTGAATTAGTATTAGGTGCACAAGGTACATTTTTTGCTCGTTCACTAGATATATTGGTAGATCTCACAACTAATGTGCTTTTCGAAGCTGCTGAGCATGATGGCACTTCTGTTATCGAAATTTTCCAAAATTGCGTAATTTTTAATGATGGTGCTTATAGTGAAATTACTAATAAAGAAAATCGTGCTGATAATGTTCTCATAGTGGAAGATGGTAAACCAATGATTTTTGGTAAAAATAAGGACAAAGGATTAGTATTACATAATTTTAATTTAGAAGTCGTAACTATAGGTGAAAATGGAATTACTGAAAAAGATATTTTAGTCCATGATGCTAAAACACCTTCTCCATTCATTCATTTGATGTTAGCTAAAATGCATCATCCTTGGGTTTTCGGTGTTATAAGAAATACTCCTGCTCCTACATATGATGATCTAATGGATGAACAAATTAGCATGGTAAAAGCTAAATCTAATATTAAATGTATGGATGATCTTCTGAATAGTGGTGATACTTGGGAAATCAAAGAATAATTGATACAATATTATGAAATAAGGAAGCAGTATTTTATGCTTCCTTATTTTTTTATATTTATTTCGTAAAAATTATTTTGAAGGAAAAAAAATTCATTTATATTTGCAAAAATTTTTAAAAAAATACGAAAAACTATGATGGAAAAAATTACAACTTCATTAAGAGAATCAAAAACAATGCGATGGACAGCATTGATTCTCGTAGCTTTCACAATGTTAACAGGATATTTCATTTCAGATGTTATGTCTCCATTAAAGCCATTAGTGGAAGCCGAACTACAATGGTCAAGTACTGAATATGGTATCTTTACTGGTGCTTATGGTTGGATAAATGTATTTTGCCTAATGCTCATATTAGGTGGTATAATTCTTGACGTAGCAGGTATCAGATTTACATGTATGCTTAGTGCTAGTATAATGCTTATAGGTACAGCAATTAAATATTGGGCTATCAGCACACCAGAGTTAAATGACCATATTGTTAACTTTTTGTTCTTGCATATGAGAGGACAAGTCTTCTGGGCATCTATAGGATTTACTATCTTTGGTGTAGGAGTAGAAATGGCAGGTATTACTGTTTCTAAATCTATTGTCAAATGGTTTAAAGGAAAAGAAATGGCTTTAGCAATGGGTCTAGAAATGGCTACTGCTCGTTTAGGCTCTGCATTAGCTCTTATTTTTGCTCCACTAATTGCTGAATCCATGGGTAGTGTATCTAAGCCCGTAATGTTTGGATTAATATTATTATGTATAGGTTTTATCACTTTTTTTATTTATATTTTTATGGACAAAAGATTAGATGTAAGTGAAGGCATTACAAAAGAAAATAAACCTGCATCAGAATTTAGAATGAAAAGTATTGGTCATATCTTATCTAACAAAGCATGGTGGTATATCGCTATTATGTGTGTATTATTCTATTCAGCTGTTTTTCCTTTTCTCAAGTATGCTAGTGATCTAATGGTAAATAAATTTAATATAGATGAATCTATATCTGGCATTATACCTGGTATTTTACCCTTTGGTACTATTTTATTAACACCTTTTTTTGGTAATATCTATGATAGAATCGGTAAAGGCGTTACTTTAATGATAATAGGTTCGTTTTTGATAACACTTGTACACTTAATTTTCTCCATTCCTGGCTTACATAGTGTGGCTATAGCTGTTATATTAGTTATTTTATTAGGAATTGGTTTTTCATTAGTACCATCTGCTATGTGGCCTTCTGTAGCTAAAATTATTCCTGAGTCAGAGTTAGGTACTGCCTATGCTCTCATTTTCTGGATTCAAAACTGGGGACTAATGGGTGTGCCAATGTTAATAGGATGGGTACTAGATAAATATTGCATCTCTGGACAAATAATGAGAAAAGGTGAATTAGTCAATACTTATGATTATACTCTACCAATGATTATTTTTGCTGGATTGAGTGCCCTATCTATTATTTTCGCTTTCTTGTTGTTAGCAGAAAATAAAAGAAAAAAATATAGTTTACAATTACCTAATATAGAAGAAAAAATCAAAGAAAAGCAAGAAGATGATTAATTTATTTTCTTGTATATAATTAAAAAAGAGTCTTTGATGCAAAATCAAAGGCTCTTTTATTCAATAAAATCAAATATTATGAAAAATTTTTATGAAAAATTAAATTTTTTATATAAATTTGCATATTAAAACCCTAAAAAATCAATATTATGAAAAAGAATAGTTTAATAGTAATGTTAATGGTTGCAACTTTTTTTGTTTTTAACAAGTTGCAGTAAATATGAAGAAGGCCCATTCATAAGCTTTAGATCAAAAACAGAAAGATTGTGTAATATATGGAAACCAGTAAAAATTCTTGTTAATGGTTCAGAAACAATACTAAGTTCGGATCAACAAAAAACTACGATAGAATTTCAAAAGGATGGAGATGTTTTTATCACATTTTATATCTTAGGTATCGCAGTAGCACAAACAGGACAATGGGAATTTTATGATAAATCTGAAAAAATCATTTTAACAATGAATACAGATGATAATATCCCATCAAAAGATACTTTGAAAATATTAAAATTAATGGAAAAAGAACTATGGTTAGAAGGGAAAATTGATAGCGACATACTGGAATATCATTTAGAACCTAAATAATAAATTTAATTTAATTACACTTAAAAAAGTATTAAAGAATTTCTTTAATACTTTTTTTATTTTTTTTTAATTCCTGGTAGCATAGGAACAAAACTAAAACTACCATGATGCTCTACATTAAAATTATTTTCATCGATTCTAATAATTTTATGCATTATCTGAATACCACTATGGTTATTAATAGGAGCTACTAAAATACCACCAATTGCTAACTGACGTTTTATTTTTTCTGGAATTTCATCTATGGCAGCAGTTATTATAATTCTATCAAAAGGGCTGTATTGCTCTAATCCTTCATATCCATCACCCAGAAAACAGTGAACATTATTGTATCCAAGAGCATTTAAAAGTTCTTTAGCTTTTAAGTATAATTTTTCTATACGTTCTACAGTAAACACCTCTGCGCCCATATTTGAAAGTACTGCAGCTTGATAGCCACTACCAGTACCTATTTCTAATATTTTAATTTTAGGTTTAACTTCTAATAATTCTGTTTGAAAAGCAACTGTGTATGGTTGGCTAATAGTTTGCCCTTCTCCAATATCAAACGGCTTATCTAAATAAGCAAAATGTTCTAATCCTACAGGTAGAAAAAAATGTCTAGGAATAGCACTCATAGCTTTTAAAACATTTTGATCTTTTATTCCTTTATTTTCTATTTCTTTAATAAGCTTATTTCTCATTCCTTGATATTCTAGTTTGTCTTTTAGAACTCTATTACCTAATTTGATAATTTTTTCTTCCATAGTGAGTTTCTGATTAATTATGTACAAAGTTATTAAATAATAAATTATGTAAAAAGGAATTGCACATTAGTTTTATTAAAAACAGCACTTCCTTAGAATTAATAAGATTTTAATGGCTCGATAGCCTGATGGTTATTGAAGAAATATAGTTTTTAAATTATATAAATTTATTGCTTACATTGTCGTCCCTTTAAAAATCATTTTGAATATTTTTTTAAAAATGTTATTTACCTATGCAGAAATTGGCGAATATATGATCTAGAATGTCATTATTTACGATTTCACCTGTTATCCTACCTATGCTATCAATACTTTGTCGTAGGTCAAAAGCGACTATATCGTTAGGCATTTTATTATTTATGTCTTCTAGAGCTTTGGTTAAGCTAAGTTTAATTTCTTTGAAAGCCTCATAATGCCTTATATTTATCAATGTATCTTCATTTATATTTATCATATTTTTTATGGAATTAACAATCTCATCTAATAAAATTTCTAAATTTTCTTTTCTTTTAGCTGAAATAAAAACTTTATCATAATCTTTTAAATCAAACAAATGAGATGGTATTTTTTCTATTAGATCAATTTTATTAAAAACCAAGATCATTTTTTTATTATCAAAGTCTTTAATTTGATTTTTCATTTCTTGTAGATCTTCTAAAAATTTGTAATAATCAAATTCAGTGATATCGATTAGGTACAATATGATAAATGATTCTCTCATTTTATCAAAGGAGCGTTCTATGCCAATATTTTCTATGATATCATCAGTAGTTTGCAGACCAGCAGTATCAATAAATCTAAAAGATAAACCTTGGTAAGTAATTTGATCTTCTATAGCATCTCGAGTAGTGCCTGGTATTTCACTGACGATTGCTTTTTCATCATTTAATATAGCATTTAGTAGTGTTGATTTACCCACATTGGGGTTACCGATGATAGCTATCGGAATACCACGTTTAACCACATTACCATTTTTATATGAATCGATGAGTCTATCAGCTTCAGCTATTAGCTCTATTATAGTACTTTTTAGTTTATCTCTCGAGGCGAACTCTACATCTTCTTCAGCAAAATCAATTTCCAATTCTAATAATGCTGTTAAATTGATAAGTTCAGTTCTATAAATATTTAATTTTTTAGAAAAACCTCCCCTTAATTGATTTAGTGCAATATCATGGTAATTACTATTTGTAGAAAAAACTAAATCATTCACAGCCTCAGCCTGTAACAAATCCATTTTACCATTAATGAATGCCCTATAAGTAAACTCACCAGGTTCAGCTAATTTTACATTCCAATTAATTAATGTTTCTAATAAAGTTTTTTGTATGTACAGAGAACCATGGATGAATATTTCAGCTACATCCTCACCAGTGTATGAATGAGGAGCTTTATAAAAAATTATGACAGCATCATCTAACAGTTTGTCATTATCATCAAAAATTTCGCAAAGATAAGCTTGCCTAATATTGAATTGCTCTCTGTGAGTTAGTTTTTTTAGAATATCTAAAGTCTGAGCTCCGCTTACTCTCACCATAGAAACTGCACCTATACCTTGAGGAGTAGCTATAGCACATATTGTACTATCATTGGCTAAATACATATCGTTTATTTTTTATAAATATAGAAAAATTTTTTTTAATTATGAATAAAATAGTTAAGCAAATTTTGTAGTTTTATTAAATCCTTACGCCAAGTCTCACTATCTTTCTATCTCCAATCACCCATCACCTATCACTTATCACTTATCAACTTCTTCGCCTTGTCTCCCACTCACCAACTCACCACTTAGATCAAAATTACCAGCATCATTTATATAAACATCCACGACTTGTCCACTTTGTAGTTCAATATTTGAATTAACAAACACTACTTGATCTATCTCTGGAGCATCCCATTGGCTACGAGCTTCAAATAAGTTATCATCGAGTTTATCATCTATCATTACTTTTAAGTTTTTCCCTATTAGAGATCTATTCCTAGATAGAGATAATTCTGCATGGAGATCCATTAACTCTTGAGTTCTTTTAATTTTTAATTTATCACCATGTTGAGGTAATAAAGCTGCTGATGTATTTTCTTCAATAGAATATTCGAATATACCCATTCGTTCGAAATTCATTTCTTTAATAAAATTCTTTAATTTATTGAACTCTTTATTAGTCTCTAATGGATAGCCAGCAATGAAATCTGTACGTATTGCTAAATCAGCAATAGAAGTTCTCAAAATTTTTATTAGATTGGTAATAGCTTCTTGTCCAAAAGGACGACGCATATTATCTAGAATTTTATCATCGCAATGCTGCAGAGGTAAATGTATATATGGCACTATTGATTTATGAGCATTATAAACATCTATTAGCTCCATAGGAAAATTAATCGGATAAGTATATAAAAGTCTAATCCATGAGAATAGATTTAATGAAGCTAAAGTGTCTAATAGTTCTGGTAATTTTTGTTTATGATAAATATCTATACCATAATATGTAGTATCCTGAGCTATTAGAATAAGTTCTTTCACACCTTTATGTGCGAGATTTTTAGCTTCATTTATTAAATCTTCCATAGGAATAGATTTATAAGCTCCTCTGATCATCGGAATAGTACAAAAAGAGCATGAGTGGTCGCACCCATCAGCAATTTTTAAATAAGCATAATGATTAGGTGTAGACAAAATACGATCATTAGTAATATTAACATTTTGATTTTGTGTTAAAGTTTTTACTAATTTGTCATATTCACTAAGCCCAAATATCATATCAATATCAGGAAGATTGTCCAATAAATCTTTTTTATATAATTGAGCCATACAACCCGTAACAATAATTTTTTCTATCAATCCTTGCTTTTTCAATTCTATATAATCGAGAATTGTATTGATAGTTTCTTCTTTAGCGGGTAAAATAAAAGAGCAAGTATTAATGATTATATAATCTGCCACTTCTTTTTCATGCTCGACAATAAAAGAATATGAAAGAGCAGATGCTAATTTTTCACTATCTACTTGATTTTTAGGACAGCCAAGAGTAATTATTGATAAAGATTTCTTTGTCATGATAATAAGCTATCTACAAATATTTTTGCGTCAAAAAGTTGTAAATCGTCGAGTTTTTCACCCACTCCAATATATTTGATAGGTATTTTTAATTCATCAGCTATGGCTACTACAATGCCGCCTTTAGCAGTACCGTCTAATTTTGTTAGAGCAATAGCATTTACATTTGTTATTGATAGGAATTGTTTAGCTTGCTCAATAGCATTCTGTCCAGTAGAAGCATCTAAAACCAATAAAACTTCATGAGGAGCTTCAGGAATAATTTTTTTAATTACCCTATTTATTTTACCAAGCTCGTTCATTAGATTTGTTTTATTATGCAATCTGCCAGCAGTATCTATGATAGCCACATCATAATCTTTTGATTTTGCTATATTTACAGTCTCGTAAGCTACAGCTCCTGGATCTACATTCATACCACGTTCTACAATATCTACACCTACTTTTTCTGCCCATAATTTTAATTGCTCTACAGCAGCAGCTCTGAAAGTATCTGCAGCGCCTAAAACAACTTTTCGATTAGCATTTTTAAATTGATATGCTAATTTACCTATTGTTGTCGTTTTGCCAACGCCATTGACACCAACTACCAAAATTACATAAGGTTTGGCATCACTGTCTTCGATTTTTGGCATATTTGCTAAGCTTTGCTCTAAAATCTCTCTAATACTAGATTTAATAATTCCATCCAACTCAGTATTAGATGTATACCTGGTTTGCTTAGCTTTTGCTTCTATTAAATCAATAATTTTAATAGTAGTTTTGATGCCTACATCTGCTTCTATCAAAATCTCTTCCAACTCATCTAATAATTCATCATCTACAGAGGTTTTACCAACAATGAGACGATGTATTTTACTAAATAAATTGTTTTTGGTAGGTTCTAATCCCTTATCTAAAGAATCTTTTGTATTTTTTTTAAAAATATTAAATAAACTCATATTTAAAAATTTTTTGCAAAATTACAAATAAAATAAGGTTTAAATAAATAATGCTCATTTTCTATTATTAACTTTAATAGAGAGAACAGATACAATTTATTAATTACCAATTTTAAACATTTAAAATTCTATAGAAACATTCATTTATAACATAAAAGTAAAGAAACACTAAATGCTTTACCCAATCCCATCTGTGGAATAAACTTGGACAAATAACTGCCTAATTGAGCACCTACTACTGAGCCGATAGTGATCCAAAGTCCTTGTTTAAGATTGATATTTTTATTATAAATTTATTTCATTTGATTGAAATTCTATTTTTTAGTAATTTTGTAAGAATAATCTAAAAAATTATGAAAAAATTATTTTTATTATTGTTAATAAATATTTATATATATTTGAGCTTAAGCTCACAAGAAGTCAAATTAGCTACCCCAGAACAGTTTAAAAAATTCCTTACTACAACGACGTATGTCGTGAAAACAGATAATCCTTTTAGTGATTTCAATAATGTGATAGAGGAATCTATGAGTAAAGTATGGACATTAACCAAATATAAAATCATCAGTACTAAAGAATTTGAAAATCTAAAAACTAATCCAGCAAACTCTTTTATCTTTTTATCAGAGGCTGTTTTCACTCAAAATAAAGAAACCATTTCACTAGATATATTAAACATCACATTAGGCACCAAATCTGGTAATCTCAATCTCATGCCAGATTTAGGTTCAGCTCCATTAGCTTACTTACTAGTAGATGCCGAAAGCGAAGAAATAGAGGAACAATATCTATATTTCATCCCTGGCATTCTCAGATTTTTTCAATATAACATTAAATATCAGGCTAATCAGTCTAAGGTAGTAGATTTGGATAAATTAGCTAATAAAAACTTACTTGCAAATAAAACACTTTATATATGTTCAGATAATTTAGCAATGGATGTAAATAGTATAGAAAAAATTGCTAATATTTATTCTGGGGAAGTAAAAATAGCTAACAAAGAAGACATATATAATACACTATTAAATGGTGATAGTAAAGCAGCTGTAGCTTTAGCTATAAAAACTAATGACAAAATTGGCCTTAATTGTTTCAAATTTATCATTGATGCTAATACGGGAGCTCTGATTTATTATGCTATTCAGGAGGTTAAAAGCAAAGATCAAGATGGTTTCACAGCAAGTGATTTTAAAAAATTGTTATAATTGTTTTATTGGTTCTATAACGTTTTATTAATATTATTTCAAGAAGTTTTTTCATAACAATTTTTTTTCCTAATTTTATATTATAAACTATTTTTGCAAAATGATGAAAGATTTTAACTATAAAGAAATATTGATAGAAGGTGCCAGATCTAATAACCTTAAAAATATCACTTTGAGTATACCTAAACGTAAAATCACAGTTGTAACTGGCTTATCAGGCTCTGGTAAAACTTCATTAGCCTTCGATACGATATATGCAGAGGGACAGAGAAAATATGTAGAGAGCCTCAGTGCATATGCTAGACAATTTTTAGGAAAAATAATGAAACCAGATGTGGACAAAATCACTGGTCTCTCACCAGCAATAGCTATCAGACAATTCTCTGCTAATGTGAATCCACGCTCCACCGTTGGTACTATTACAGAGATATATGATTATCTCAAAATTTTGTACACTAGAATTGGCAAAACATTTAGTCCTATTTCTGGCAGAGAAGTGAAACATTACAAAGTAGAAGATGTAGTATCGTATGTAATGTCTTTTCCTGATAAAAGTAGATTTTTTATAGTAGCTCCATATATAAATATTAATGGTAGAGACGTGAATGAGCAGCTGGAGCTATGGCATATAAATGGATATAGTAGAGTATTATCAGATAATAATATTTATCTCATCAGAGATCTGCTAGATGATAATAAAAAATTGTCTAAAATAGAGCCTGATAATTTATTTTTATTAGTTGATAGACTCACAAAAACTGATGATGAAGATTTCACATTCAGACTAAAAGATAGTATACAATCAGCATTTTTTGAAGGTGATGGCAAAATATATATCGTCATTTTGAGCGGTGAAGAGAGAAAATGGGTAGAGTTTTCTAATAAATTTGAACTAGATGGCATGCGTTTCACTATTCCAGATGTTAATTTTTTCAGTTATACATCACCATATGGTGCCTGCCCTGTATGTGAAGGCTATGGCACTGTAGTAGATATAGCAGAGCATTTAGTAATACCAGATCCTAATTTATCAATTTATGAAGGGGCAGTGGCTCCATGGCGTGGCGAAAAGATGAGTGAATGGCAGAAATATTTTATCGCATATTCTAAAAAATATAATTTCCCTATTCATAAACCATATAAAGACCTCACAGAAGAGGAAAAAGATCTTTTGTGGAATGGACGAGAAGATTTAGAAGGTATTAACAGTTTTTTTAAAATGCTAGAAGAGAATACATACAAAATACAATACCGTGTGATGCTTTCTAGATATAGAGACAAAACAATTTGTAGAGCTTGTAAAGGCACTAGGTTAAGAAAAGAAACTCAATATGTAAAAGTTTATGGATATTCTTTACCAGATTTATTAATGATGCAAATAGATCAAATGCAAAACATCATAGGATCATGGCAGTTTACTGATGTAGAGCTAGAGCAAGTGAAATATATCTTGAAAGAATTAAATACTAGAATAGACTATCTGATAGAAGTGGGATTGCCATATGTAACGCTTAATAGAGGTATGAATACACTGTCTGGTGGAGAAATACAAAGAGTATATTTGAGTAGAGCACTTGGCTCTACAATGACAGATACTTTATATGTACTCGATGAACCTACTGTAGGTCTGCATCCACGTGATACACAGAAATTAATTGAAATATTAAAAAAACTTAGAGATGAGGGTAATACTATCATAGTGGTAGAGCATGATGGAGATATAATAAGAGCTTGCGATTGGATAGTGGATCTAGGTCCTAAAGCTGGTAGCGAAGGTGGCGAAATAGTCTTCTCTGGTCCACTAGAGCAATTGTATAATAATCCTAATAGTTTCACTGCTAAATATTTGAATGATCCTTTACGAGAGGTAACTCCAAAAAATAAATTTTCTTTTTTTGGACCCAACAATAGTTTTATAGAATTCATAGGTGCTAATAAAAATAATCTAAAAGACCTTAGTATAAAAATACCAATAAATGAAATAACTGCTGTCGTCGGTGTCAGTGGTTCGGGTAAATCTACCTTGATTGTAGATGAATTATATGAGGAGTTTAATAATTTTTTAAAGCATTCAGATAATGAAACCACAAAATTAAGTGGTGAATTTAGATCAATTAAAAATGTAGTGCTAATAGATCAATCTCCAATCTCTCGTTCTACTAGATCAAATCCAATAACTTTTTTAAAGATATTTGATTATATTAGAGAGCTATATAGTCTAATGCCTTTATCTATTCAACGAGGTTACAAACCGAGCACTTTCTCTTTTAATACAGAAGGAGGGCGTTGTGAAACCTGCAAAGGCGATGGATACATAATTATAGAAATGCAATTCATGGCAGATGTTAAAATTCCTTGTGAAGATTGTCATGGCAAAAGATTTAAAGATGATGTGCTAGAGGTTACATTTGGTCAAAAAAATATTTATGATATTCTAAAAATGACTATAGATGATGCTTATAATTTTTTTAAGTATCAGCATAGTTTTGCTAAAAATAAAAAAATAGAGAATTTGATTACTCAAACTTTAAATGGATTAGAACTGCTTAGAAAAGTAGGTCTTGGATATCTGAAAATGGGACAATCTACTGATACTTTGTCTGGCGGTGAAGCACAAAGACTAAAACTAGCTAGTTATATAGGCACTGGCAACAAAATGGATAAAACCTTGTTTATCTTTGACGAACCTACAACTGGCTTGCATTATTATGATGTAGATATGCTATTCAAAAGTCTAAAAGAACTAATACTCAAAGGCCACACTATATGCTATATCGAGCATAATGTAGAATTAATAAAACGAGCAGATTGGGTGATAGAGCTTGGTCCAGAAGGTGGCGACCAGGGTGGTTATTTGATTTTTCAAGGTAATATAGAAGATTTTTTGAAATCTGATACGATTACCACTAAATATTTGAATAAAGCGAATTAGACATTAGATTAATAAAAAATTTTTTGAATTAGTTGTTAAAGCAATAACTAAATTATTACTGTGAATGTATCAGTAAAAGTAATATTTCTTATAAATGTAATTTGATATGTTTTAAAAAATATCTAATTAAATCTTCCATTTTCATCTATAAATATCAAGCAAAATCTGTGCCGGGGAAATACAGTATTAATTTAAGCAGATAATTAATTTTAAAATTATTCTATCAATCTATGAATTTTGTAAAACTTTATCTAAAATATTTGACAATTTAAACTATATTAAACTGTATTAAACTATTAAACCACATAAACAACACTCCACTATTCAAACTTTTTTATTTACTAACTTTATATTAAATATTTGTTATAAATTTGATTTTATTTTTATTATTTTATGTTTTTTAATATTTATTACCTCTACCTTCTTTTATTTATTTGCTCGTTATTATTAAGTATAATTTTAAATTTTTTGCTAATAAACTTTGCAAAAAGATTAAAAAAAGACAAATTGAAAATTAACCAAGAAAGATGGACTAATGAACATACTCCTACATTAGGAGGTACAGCTTTTTTTATTATTTTTTTACTTGCAATTATTTTTTTAAATTATTATAGTATTTATAAAGGGTTTCAAATAAATTTAAAAGAAATAATATTTGTAATATTTGGTGCATCTCTATCATATTTACTAGGATTATTCGATGATATATTTTATTTAAACCCAATTATTAAATTCCTCATTCAGCTGATTATTAGCATTATAATGATTATCGGTGGAATAAGTATTAATGTTTTTGATAGTATATGGATTAATTATTTATTAACTGTATTATGGATAATAGGTATAATGAATGCTACAAATTTATTAGATAATATGGATGGCACTGCTGCAATTAGTGTGATTGGAATAGGAGGGACTATTTTATCGATTTGTCTATTAAATAATATAACTACAATAAATGTGGCTTCTTTATTAATAATCATTGGTATTTTAGTAGGATTTCTGATATTTAACTGGCCAAAAGCTAAAATTTATATGGGAGATAGCGGTAGTCAGTTTTTGGGGTTTATAATAGCTATGTGGGGTATTAAATACATTTGGAATCTAGACTTTCTATTGCCTAATACTACTTATCATTGGATAGTACCTTTTATTTTAATTGCAGTCATATATTGTTTACCTATTCTGGACACTTCTATTACTTTTTTAAAAAGAATATTGCATCATAGATCACCATTATTAGGAGGTAAAGATCATACGACACATCATCTAGTATATTTAGGCTTTACTAATACTCAAGTTTTATTATTAATGATATTTATATCTATGTTAAATTTTTTGGTTAGTTATTATTTTATAAATAACATTAATCAATTAAATAGTTTCTTTTATTTAGGAATATTTACATATTTAATTATTATCTTTGCTTTTCTTTTATATGCGTCTTTTACCCATATAGAAAAATCGTATCATAATGAAAAAAATTAAAAAATTACAGATCTATAAATTTATTATAATATTGTTAATTTTATGTTTTACATCTTTATTTATTTTCTCAAATAAATCAAATAAAGATAAATATGATTATAAATATTTACAAGATAAATATAAAATTGTTACTTTTGCTCTTCCTGATACGATATACTTTGCTGGGGAATTAGTTGATTTAACAAACCCATATATCAGAGAAAGAGTAGAAACAGAGCTATATAGCATTACATATTTCCATTCATTACTAATAAAAACTATTAAGCAGACAGATAGATATTTACCCTATATAGCAAAGGAGTTAAAAAATAATAAACTACCAATAGATTTGAAATACATTGCAGTAATAGAAAGTAATTTGGTACCGGCCACATCTCCCGCTGGAGCCAAAGGAATATGGCAATTTATGAAAGGTACTGCTATTAAATATGGATTAGAA
>JAHDSP010000353.1 GCA_018432645.1 Bacteroidales bacterium
ACTAAAGGAAGAAATACACCAGAGAATAAGTATAATTCAACTTTTAGAGGAGATTATGAAAAAGGGAAACTTATTGTACTTGTAGATGAACGTAGCGCCTCTGCTAGCGAAATTGTAGCTGGTGCTTTGCAAGATTGGGATAGAGCTATCATTATGGGAAGACGCACATTTGGAAAAGGATTAGTTCAAAATCCATATTATTTGAATGATGGCTCTTTGATCAGACTTACTGTAGCTAAATATTATACTCCTACAGGTAGATGTATACAAAAACCTTACGAAAATAGCGATGAATACTACAAAGATATTCAAAAACGTCTGAAAAATGGAGAACTTATGCATCCAGATTCTATTCATTTCCCAGATTCATTAAAATATTTAACATTATTAAAAAAACGTATAGTTTATGGCGGCGGCGGTATTATGCCAGATGTTTTCATACCATTAGATACTTCTATGAATTTTAAACTTACCAATCAATTGGTTAGAAAAAATATATACAATATGTTCACTATCGATAAGATGAGTAATATTAGAAGCCAATTACTTAAAAACTATCCTAATAAAGAAATTTTTAGAGAAAAATATGTAATTACAGATAATTTGTTTAATGATTTTTTGAATTATGCTAAAAATAACGATATTGAAATAGATAGTACTGAACTAGAAAAATCTAAAAATTTTATTCAAACAGTGCTAAAAGCATCTATAGCTCGCTATTTGTATGGTATTAGTGGCTATTATTATAATATTTATGATATAGATAATGAACTAAAAAAAGCTATAGAAATAGGTAAAACTGGTGATGTTTTTAATAAATTAAATTGATTAATAACAAATACTTGTGGAGTACGAGGCAGATATAGTGTAGATAATAGGAAGTAATAAAAAAATTTAAAAACTTTTAAAATATTATGTATCTATCTGATATTAAATGCTTTACTAAATCATTAATTAATTATTTAAATTAATTAATGATATTTAATTAATAATTTTAATTAGCTCTAAATAACTATTAATTTGTATTTTATTGAAATATTTTTTAAAATATTAATTTTTAGTAATTTTTCATATAATTAATGAATTAGAAAAGTATTAATAATAATTTATTTGAATTCTTATATCATTATTTAATTTAAACATTTATAAAATTTCTATAATCAATATAACATTACTGCTAAAATTTAAATATTTGGTAATGTTTATTTTATTAATTAAATGAAAATATTATCTAAGATAATATAACAATTATTTTTTAATACCCAACCCCTATTTTAATTATATTTGAAATACTTTTTTTAAATGGATTAATTATTCAGTATTTTAATTTCAGTCCTTCTATTTAATTGTCTTCCTTCTTCTGTAGTATTTTCTGCAATTGGCATGGTATCTCCATAGCCTTTATAATGTAACCTATTTGGATTAATATTTTTGCTAACCAAGTAATCAAAAACAGCTTTAGCTCTTTTTTCACTAAGTATTAGATTGTATTCTTTGGTCCCTTTATTATCTGTATGTCCACCGATTTCAATAATTAAATTAGGATTTTCTATTAATAATTTATATAATTTTTCTAATTCTACATATGATTCAGGTCTTAATGTTGATTTATCAAAATCGAATAAAATGTTATTAAGTACCATAGTTTGGTCTTTTTGAATAGGTTTCAGATAAATGTATTTAATAAATGGATGCAAAGAATCTCTAGACTCCAAGAGTTCTATATGTTCACTATAAAAAAGATAATTCTCTGCACTTACATTGAGAGCATACGTGGTACCAGTAGGTAAGGGTAATATGAATGTGCCATCATAATCTGTTTTTGCTTTTCCTTTTAATGAACCATCATTTAAAGAAGATAATTCTGCTACAGCATTGGTTATTGGAGTATTATTGTTAATATCTAGTACTAACCCTTTGAAGTATGTTACAGGATTAGAAATTATATTTTTAGGCAGCTCAAACATATAAATATCATAGCCACCAAATCCACCTGACATTTCTGAAGCAAAAAATGCTTTATTACCATTAGCATTTACAAATAAAAAAGCATCATCATCATTTGTATTTATAGGATAGCCAATATTTATTGGGTTTGTCCACAAAGTGTCATTGATTTTTTGTGTATAAAAAATATCATATTTCCCCATACCACCATGTCCATCTGAAGCAAAAAATAATGTTTTACCATCAGGATGTATAAATGGTGTCAACTCAGATTTAGCAGTATTAATATTTTTAGGTAATCTTGTAGGGTTGCTCCATTTATTATTATCTAATAATTGTGATTCATATATATCCATATTGCCACTTCTAGCTGAAGCAAAATAAATTGTTTTACCATCAGCTGATAAACTCGGCTGACTATCCCAGGTTTTAGAATTTAGTTCTTTTACATTTTCTGCTTTTGTCCATATATTGCCTCTTTTATAGCTTCTATAAATATCGCAACTACCATAGCCATCACTTCTATTACATGCAGTAAAATATATTATTTTACCATCAGCAGATATTGTGTGAGCTCCTTCATTATTGTTAGTGTTTAATTCTCCTTGCAGAGGTTCTGCTTTAGACCATTGTCCATTTTTTAATTTATTACTTTGGAAAAAATCTTCTTGCTCATTTTTGTTATCAATCCTTGGCAATTTTCTAGTAAAGATTATTGTACTATCATCGATAGTCAACGCAGGTGAATATTCTGAATAACTAGAATTGACATTATTACCTAAATTAATTGGAGTGAAAGGGACAGGATTATTATATAGTTCTAATGCTCCACGATATAAATGTAAATCTAATTCAGCTTTAACTTTTTGAAAATCTGATAATTTGGGATGATGATAATATAGCTCTTGATAGTTCACAGCATCAGAATATTTACCTGTCATATAACTAATTTTAGCAATTATCATATATGCATTTGGGAAAAAATCTTTATCAATATCAATAGCTTTTTTGTAATATACTATAGATGAATCATATATTTCTAAATCGCTATATATTTGAGCTACCAATAGATGTGCCTCAATAAATTG
>JAHDSP010000019.1 GCA_018432645.1 Bacteroidales bacterium
GATGAATTTATTAAAAATAATAATTGTGATAATATACAAGCCGTTATGTTTAATCATTCATTAGAACATATAGCTAATCCCATAGAAACTTTAAAATTAGCTCATTCAATTTTACCATCAAATGGTAAATGCTTACTGAGACTTCCATTGAACAATGGCATTGCTAAGCGACTTTGGGGATATCAATTCCCTACATTTGATGTTCCTATACATTTATGGATACCTTCTATAAATACAATAAATGTTTTGTTACAAAAATGTAATTTTATAATTAATGAGAATATTTATGAAGAAAATGAAATTGATGTATTAGTGGAATATTATAAAAATTTTAAAAGAGAAAGTGAAATCCCAAATATATCAAAAATACAAAAAAAATATTTTAATAAATTATCAAAGATGTCTTATGCTTTAGGAATCAGCGATATTATTTGTCTTGTTTTAGAAAAGATATAAATGATTAATAATACTTTATATTTTTCTGTAGTTCTACCAGCATATAACACACCTCCTGATATATTGAGGCGAGCAATAGATAGTGTGTTAAATCAAATTTATCCATACTTTGAACTAATAATCGTAGATGATGGATCAGAGCCTTCATTGGAGCCTATTGTAAGAGAATATACAGATGAAAGGATTATTTTTATTCAACATCCCGAAAATCGTGGTGCAGGTGCGGCACACAATACGGGTATTAAAGCAGCTAAATATGATTGGATAGCATTTATTTGCCATGATGATGAGTGGCTGCCTAATAAATTAGAAGTATGCACACCATATATTGAACAAAATTATCCAGAATATAAATTTTTCTTTCATTTTCCTATTGTTATAGGTGATTTAAAAGAAATTGAAAAATCACCTTTTTATAATCCAAAACCTAATACGGGCAATTATTATACAAACTTTTTAATAGATAGAGATAAAATTATTCAGACTTCCTGTATTATAGTCAATAAAGAATGTTTTAAAAATTATGGATATTATGATGAAACAGGTGTTTTAATAGATTGGGATATATATTTACGATTTTCAAAATATATAGATTTCTATTGCATAAATGAATTTTTGAGTAAATATTATTTATCTTCATTAGGAATAACACAAGGTGAATATTTAATTTTAAATGATAAAGCTGGTAATGATTTATTGAAATTATTTTTGAAATGGCAAAAAGAAATTAAAAAAAGTAAAGGAGCACGAAAATCTTGGTCTATCCGATTTAACGCTATGGCAAAATGGTATTCAGATAAAAATAACAAGAAAAAAGCTAAACAATTATATTGGTTAGCTATAAAATTATCTCCATTTTGGCGAGGCAATTATATTGATTTTGTTAAATATATGTTTAAAAAATAATTTTTTAAATTTGTTTTATAAAAAATGAAAATAAGTATCCTAATACCCACAAAAAATCGACTACCTATACTGAGAGAGACTTTGCATAATATTTATTATGTAAATAAATTGCCAAAAGAGGATTTTGAAGTGATAGTGAGCAATGATGGCGATGATGATTTGTCAG
The DNA here is from genome assembly GCA_018432645.1 of Bacteroidales bacterium. Lineage (GTDB taxonomy): Bacteria > Bacteroidota > Bacteroidia > Bacteroidales > DTU049 > DTU049. The sequence goes on from JAHDSP010000019.1 coordinate 1,529, forward strand.
TACTATATGATGAATTCCCCTTTGATAATCTAAAAATAGTAAAGAATACTCATAAGCCAGGTGCTGCGGGTAATAGAAATAATGCTGCTGATTATACTCAATATGATTTATTACAATTTTTAGATGATGATATTTTGATAACAGAAAATTTTTTAGAAAGAGTTATATATATTAATAACCAATTTTATAATATTGTATTAAGTGGTAATAGATTTTATCCACGGCATTTAATAGAACAAGCTAATCTAACATCTTTTGGTAGGTACAAGTTAAAATATGAATATGATTGGAATACCATTCAAAAATATGAAGAATTAATTAACAATTTGTATTTAGTAAATTCATTAGCTAGTTTTTCTATATCAATGAAAAGAGAAACATTTGATAAAGTAGGGAAATTTGATGAAAACTTTGATTATGCAGGTTGTGAGGATGCAGAATTCTTTTATAGAGCATCACAAAAAAACGTAAAGCTACTATTTGACGAAAAAAATATTTGTTATCATAATGAACTAGATAATTTCACATTAGATGCATGGCTTAGACGTCAAAGCACTGGCATTCGTAGTGCTGTGGTAGTTTGCAAACTCCATCCTGAAGGGCAAAATCATCCAACATGGTATACCAATACTCCTATAAAAGCTTCTGATAATTGGAATGTCAAATTATTAAAACTTAAAAAAATCTTTTGTAGTTTTCCACCAGTGTATAATTTTATACATTTTTTAGCAATTTATGGTGAAAAAATTAAATTGCCTGATTCATTTTTATTTAGATTGTATAATGCTTTATGGTTAGGAGCTACATATCGTGGTTTTAGACAAGCTTATAAAGAAATA
>JAHDSP010000301.1 GCA_018432645.1 Bacteroidales bacterium
CTCCTATATACAATAAGGATTCTTTTATTAATCCATAATATAAAGTGTCTACACAGCTTTGAGTTTTAGAATAATCAACATTTGTTAGCAATTTTACTTTTGATTTGATAATATTATCACTTATTGGCGATAGTGATTTTACTTGTGCATTTAATACATTTGTAAGTATTAATACACTAATTAATAATAAATACTTTCTCATAATAATTAATTTTGGGGTTTATTTACGACAAAATTAATATATTCTTTTAAAATATCAAATATTTTTTTATAACATTGTTAAACTAATTCTTTAATATTAATTTTGTAAAAAAAATCAAATAATGGTAGAATTGACTGCACCTGTTGGGTCATGGGCTAGCCTAAAAGCAGCAATAGATAATGGTGCCGATAGTGTGTATCTAGGAGTAGGCGATCTCAATATGAGAAGCTCATCAGCATTAAATTTCTCTATTAATGATTTACCACAATTAGTACGCATTTGTCATGAAAATAATTTAAAAATTTATATTACCCTAAATACGATAGTGTATGATGATGAGCTAGAAAAAATAAATAATATCTTAGATAAATTACAACAAAATGGCGTAGATGCTGTGATAGCTAGCGATATGGCGGTAATATTAAAAGCTGCAGAGAGAGGATTGCCAGTGCATATCTCTACTCAAGCTAATATAACTAATATAGAAGCTATTAAATATTTTTCTCAATGGGCTACAACCGTTGTACTTGCTAGAGAATTAACTCTCGATAAAATTAAAATTTTATCTGAAAAAATAAAATCAGAGAATATTTTAGGACCTAATGGTAAATTAATTCGTATAGAAACTTTCGTACATGGTGCCTTATGTATGGCAGTATCAGGCAAATGCTACATGAGCTTAGATTTAGAAGGTAAATCTGCTAATCGTGGGGAATGTCATCAAATTTGTCGTAGAAAATATAAACTTTTTAATGCTGAAACTAATGAAGAAATATTAATAGATAGAGAACATATAATGTCGCCTAAAGATTTATGTACTTTACCTTTCATAGACAAATTGATAGATAGTGGAATATCTGTTTTTAAAATAGAAGGTCGTGGTCGCCAACCTGAATATGTAGCTTTGACAACTCGTATTTATCATGAAGCCATTCAGAGTGTTTATAATAATACTTTCTCTCAAACTAAAGTAGCAACCTGGATGGAAGAACTGAAACGTGTGTATAATAGAGGATTTTGGGATGGATA
>JAHDSP010000161.1 GCA_018432645.1 Bacteroidales bacterium
ATTTTTACTTAATTTACTTTTCTTTGTCAACTACACAAAGAAAAGTAACAAAAGAAAAGTCTCCGCTGGGGAAATGATTTGATAAAACTTGCGCAATCACCTCTGGGGGTTTACAAACTCGCAAGCTTTAGCTTGCTCAAACAGTGTAAACCCTTTTGCCCATCGCGGCTTGCTTGTTTTATTACAAATCATTTCCCAATGCGGATAAGACACAGAGTATTTTAAATATTAAAGTACTAATTAGTTATCCATTAAAAAGTCTGAACTGGGATTTGTTAGATTTATATGATGATGGAATTAAAATCTCGAAGCATACGATATAGGAATATGATTGCTGATAATTTTTGGAGCAAAGTGTTTAGTATTTCACAGATTGACAAATAAAAAATTCAATCACAAAATCCATTAATCCCAAAAATCCCAGTTCAGACAATAAAGAGGTAATAAGTGATGAGTGATAGATAAAAGTGTTTATAAGTTAATTAATAAAAAACTATTATTTTTCTCACTATTTCATATAGTTTCACCATCACTTATCACTTATTAATAATAAAGAAAGATGTATTGGCTTTATCATTACTCACTCCTTTATCCTATATGCTCACTACTATTACCATAAAAAGTGGTGTGGGCTTTAGCCCTGAAAAACATATTTATCAATTTAAGGGTAGTGTTACAGTAAATGTTGTTCCTTTGCCCTTTTCACTTTCAAAATCTATAGTGCCATTTAAAAGTGTTACAAATTCTTTGACTAGTAAAAGACCTAATCCAGAACCTCGCTCTTGATTGGTACCATATTGTACTACTTTTTCACCTATTTTAAATATCTTTTGTTTGATATCATCAGACATACCTATTCCAGTATCACTGACTGAAATTATGAGCTTATTGTTTTCAATAAGGCTTTTTATTGTTACTATGCCATTTGGCGGGGTGAATTTTATAGCATTACTAATAAGATTCCTCAGTATAGTATTAAACATATCAATATCGGTTTTGAATTTTAGTTCATTTTGACCTTCGAAAACTAGTTTTATAGATTTCTGACTTGCTAGGGAAGAAAAGAAAGCTTGCATTTCAGACAAAATGTCTTTTAGATTAGCATCTACTATTTTAACGTCGATTCTTCTAGATTGTGATCTGACCCACAATAATAAATTATCTAAAAGTTGGTTAGTATTAGTAACTACTTTTTCTAATTCATCGATAAGTTCTTTTCTCTCTTTAGCAGGCATATCATCAAAATCTCTTCTCATAATATTTATGAAACTCATTAAGCTAGCTATAGGATTACGGATATCGTGAGCGATAATACTTAAAAATTTATCTTTGGTTTGATTAGCTATTTGTAGTTCTTTTTCATTTTCTTTTAATTTTTCATTAATATTTATAAGCTCTGCATTCATCTCTGCCATTTCTCTAACATATTTGCGATTGATTTTCGTATTCCTATATAGCAAAAGTGCTATCACTAGAGCAAATAATAAACTAATAATCAAGAAAAATTGCAATTGTTTATTATTTTTTAATAATTTATTATTTAACTCGATATTTTGTTTTAGAGACATATTTTCATTAATGAGATAGTCATAATTACTCTTAACCAATATATCTATAGCTTCTTGGATAAACATTTGATTATATTTGTCCTTATAAGCATCATAAGATTTTTGTAAAGTTTCATAAGCATTTTTGTAATTACCTAATTGAGCATAGGTTTCAGCAATTATTAAATTTGTCGCTATTTTAGAATCTAAATTATTAAGGCTATCAGCATATCTTATAGCTTCTTCAGCATATTCTAATGCTTTGGCATATCTACCCAATTTGTAATAGCTATCAGCTATGTTATTAAGCTCTGCAACTATTCCAGATTTGTCTTTAACTTTTTTACGATATTCTATAGCTTTTAGATTATATTCTATGCATTTTTCATATTGTCCTAAAGTATTATATAAATAACCTAAGTATGAGTATGCTATGCTGATAAGATTATCATTATTTAATTTTTTTGACTTTTCTAAAACATCTGTTAAAAGATCTTCTGCTTCTTTATATTTATTAATTTGTATAAAATTAAGTGCTAAATTCATATAACAGCGTAATAATTGTTCGTTGCTATTAATCCTATATGATAACTCTATAGCAGACTGCACAGCATCTATACTCTCGTTAAACAAATTCATTTTAAAATATGCAGAGCCTAATAATCTATAAAATTCTATTAATAGACTATCATTTTTAAATCCAGGTATATATTTTTTAGCTTCTATGAAATTATTTAATATTATTGAATTCAAATTAATATTATTAGCAATAATGCTCTGATAATAGAGAGAATACACTATCCCATTTGTATCTTTCAGAGAATTGAATAATTTATATGAAGCAGCAAAATGCTTTAAAGCTTGTAAATTATTTGAATATAAATAATTCATATACCCTCTAGCAAATTCTAATTTTGCAGAGAATGTTAAATCATTTTGAAATAATATTTGGCTCTCTAATAAATCAAAATAGTTATTTATCGCATTTGTATCATCTATTGTATTTAACTTATCTATTATTTCAGCTAAAGAAAAATCTTTTGAATTTTTAAATAACTCATAATTTTTTACTTGTTTATCATCGGCTACTAATTTAATATTAATTATTGATAATATTAAGTAAATAATAAGTAATATTCTTCTCATTAAATAAAATATTTTTACAAAAATAATAGTTTTTTATATAAAATAAAAACATCTCATTTTTTATATGATAAATATCATTTTAAATGCAAATTGTAGATATTCAATCAGTTACAAATATATTAGAAAAATTATAATTTAATAATTATTCTAATTTAAAAAATATTATTAATTTTGCAATATAAAATTTAGCAAAAAATGGATGCATTGAATATTTTAAAAACTCACAAGATTAAAGCTACAATACAAAGAATAAAAGTATTAGAATATTTGATGAATTCTACTATGCATCCAAGTGCTGAAGATATTTATTTACATCTAAAAAATGAATTGCCAATTATATCATTATCATCTATTTATAATATTTTAATAGAATTTGAGAAAAAAAATATTATTAATAAATTAATGACAGATAGAAATGTGATTAGGTACGATATTAACAAGGAGAAGCATTTTCATCTTTATTATCCTGATGGTAGTATCGAAGATTTAGAAGATAAAGATTTAGAGAATCTACTGTCTGAATATTTCAAAAATAAATACCCACAAATAGCTAATAGTGGTGATATAGATGTTATAATAAATTTAAAAAATGAAAAACAACCCACAAAAAAATAAAAAATATGGAAACAGGAAAAATTCCCTTATTAGGAGACCCATTACCACAAATGAAAGTTTTAACTACTCACGGTCCCAAAACCATACCAGATGATTACAAAGGTAAATGGTTAGTATTATTCAGTCATCCAGGTGATTTCACGCCAGTATGTACAACTGAGTTTTATGCTTTTGCTAAAAGGAATGATGAATTCAAAAGTTTAAATGCAGAATTGCTAGGGCTCAGTGTAGATCAAGTATTTGCACATATCAAATGGGTAGAATGGATTAAAGAAAATTTACATGTAGAAGTACCTTTCCCCATAATAGCAGATTCACTAGGAACCGTAGCTAATACTCTAGGGATGATACATCCGAGTAAAGGTTCAGAAACTACTAGAGCAGTCTTTATAATTGATCCAAACGGAATAATACGCATAATGCTTTATTATCCACAAGAAATTGGCAGAAATGTAGATGAAATTTTAAGGTCACTAAGAGCACTACAAATGAATGATAAATTCAAAGTATCACTACCTCACAATTGGCCAAATAATGAGCTAATCGGTGATAAAGGTATAGTGCCACCACCTAAAAATATCGCAGAAATAGAACAACGTAAAAAAGATTACGAAGGATACGATTGGTGGTTTACTTATAAAGAACTCAAATAAAAAAGTTAATAAATAGAAAAAGGGATTCGAACGAATCCCTTTTTCTTTTTATAAGTATTTAATAGGAAAATAAGAATTAATTTTAGAGGGAAGAGGATCATATAGGGGAATAAAGAATGGGATAGAAACTGTTAAAAACAGTTTCTATCCCATGGTGAAAAAATATTTTTATGAAATAAATATGTTTTTGATAAAAAATTTATATATTTGCAAAAAATAAAAATTATGGATAAAATATTCGAAGAAGAAATAGATGTATTTGCCCTCACTAAAGAAGAAGCACGCAAATATTACGACAATTTATATAATAAAATAAAAAATGAAGGCAAGGACATTGTCGATTATCAAGAGCAAAAAGCTATGTCTACAGGCATACTTTGTCCAGACTGCAATAGCAGTCATGTTATTAAAAATGGCTTGCAAAATGGAGTGCAAAACTACATGTGTAAAAATTGTAATAGACAATTCAGAGTAACCACAGGAACTTTTATGTATGGCATTCACCACAGAGATAAAATGCTCGAATACATCAAATGTATG
>JAHDSP010000539.1 GCA_018432645.1 Bacteroidales bacterium
CTCTGGTGTACTTTTGCGTTCTTTTGTTAAATAATACAATCCAAGTACCATATCTTGAGATGGAACGGCAATAGGAGCACCATTAGCGGGATTTAGAATATTATGTGTTGAAAGCATTAATATTTGAGCTTCTGCCACAGCTTCATTGCCAAGAGGTACGTGCACAGCCATTTGATCACCATCAAAGTCTGCATTAAAAGCAGCACACACTAATGGATGCAATTGTATTGCTCTACCCTCAATCATTTTAGGTTGAAAAGCTTGAATACTCAATCTATGCAATGTAGGAGCACGATTTAGCAAAACTGGATGACCTTTCAATACATTTTCTAATATTTCCCAGATAACCGGATCTTTTCTTTCAATAACTTTTTTAGCAGATTTCACAGTTTTTACAATGCCACGCTCTAAAAGATGACGAATAATAAAAGGTTTAAAAAGTTCAGCAGCCATTTCCTTTGGTAAACCAACTTCACTCATTTTAAGTTCTGGACCTACGACGATCACAGAACGGCCAGAATAATCTACACGTTTACCTAAAAGATTTTGTCTAAAGCGTCCTTGTTTACCTTTCAGGCTATCACTTAGAGATTTTAGTGGTCTATTAAGAGATGAACCAGTAACTGCTACTTTACGAGTATTATCAAACAAAGAATCAACAGCTTCTTGGAGCATACGTTTTTCGTTACGTAGAATCACATCAGGAGCTTTGATATCTACTAATCTTTTTAATCTGTTATTACGTATGATAACTCTACGATAAAGTTCATTCAAATCACTAGAAGCAAACCTACCACCATCTAAAGGTACTAAAGGTCTAAGATCTGGAGGAATGACTGGTAAAATTTTTAAAATCATCCATTCTGGATGATTTTTAATACGTGTCTGAGCTTCACGAAAATCTTCAACTACTTGTAATCGTTTTAAAAGATCAGATTTTCTTTGTTGAGATGTTTCATGGCTAGCTCTATCACGCAGTTCATAAGACAGCTCATCTAGATCTAATTCTAATAATAAATCTAGTAAAGCTTCACCACCCATTTTAGCAATAAATTTATCAGGATTATCATTAGATAATTGCTGATTTTCTATTGGGATATTTTCTAAAATATTAAAATATTCTTCTTCGCTAAGGAAATCAAGTTTATTGATGTTTTCTTTAGCCATAATACCAGGATTGATGACTACGTATTTTTCATAATAAACAACATTATTGATTTGTTTAGTATTAAAGCCTAGAAGAGCACCTATTTTATTAGGATTAGAACGGAAATACCATGTGTGAGCTACAGGTACAGACAATTGAATATGTCCCATGCGTTCGCGTCTAACTTTTTTTTCAGTAACTTCTACACCACATCTATCACAAACAATACCTTTATAGCGAATACGTTTATATTTACCACAAGCACACTCATAGTCTTTCACTGGACCGAAAATACGTTCACAAAACAAACCATCTCTCTCTGGTTTATATGTACGATAATTAATGGTTTCTGGTCTAGTCACTTCCCCATGAGACATAGCCAGAATATCATCAGGAGATGCTATACTGATAATTATACTTGAAAAATTTGTGGGGATTGAATCACTTTTAAATGCCATATTTTTTAATCTATTCTTCAAATGTTATTTTTAAACCTAACCCACGAAGTTCGTGGACTAATACATTAAATGACTCAGGAATACCTGGTTCAGGCAAATTATTTCCTTTAACAATAGCTTCATAAGCTTTTGCTCTACCAGTAACATCGTCACTTTTCACAGTCAAAATTTCACGTAATATATGTGAAGCTCCAAAAGCTTCTAAAGACCAAACTTCCATTTCACCAAAACGTTGACCACCGAAGTGTGATTTACCACCAAGAGGTTGTTGAGTAATTAGTGAATAAGGGCCTATAGATCTAGCATGCATTTTATCATCTACTAGGTGATGCAGCTTCATCATATAAATAATACCAACTGTAGTAGGTTGATCAAAACGATCGCCTGTGCCACCATCATACAAATACACTTGTCCATTATCAGGTAATCCAGCTTTTCTAATATATTCATTAGTTTCTTCTATAGTTGCTCCATCAAAAATAGGTGTAGCGAAATTTACGCCAAGTTTTTTGCCCGCCCAGCCTAATACGGTTTCATAAATTTGTCCCAAGTTCATACGACTAGGCACACCTAATGGATTAAGGACCACATCTACAGGAGTACCATCTGCCAAAAACGGCATATCGGCCTCTGGTACTATTTTAGCAACTATACCTTTATTACCATGGCGACCAGCCATTTTATCTCCAACTTTTAGTTTACGTTTAGTTGCTATATAAACTTTGGCTAATTTTACTATTCCTGATGGTAGGTCATCACCTACGCTTAAAGTATATTTTTTTCTTTGTAGTTTGCCATAAATATCTTTATATTTAATTTCATAATTGTGTAGTACTTGTTTGATAAGTTTATTTTTTTCATTATCTGAGGTCCAATTTTCAGGATTAATATCCAAATAATTTTCTATACGTTGCAATAATTTAGCGGAAAATTTTTCACCTTTAGCTATTAATTCTACTTTATATTTATTAAATACACCATTAGAAACTGTCCCTTGAGTAATAGAAATAAGCTTTTTAATTAATTTATCTCTAAGAGCACTTGCTTCTTTTTCGAATTCTGCTTCAGCTTTTTCTATGAGATGTTTTTCATTTTCTTTATCTTTTTTATTTTTTGAAAGTCTAGAGAATAATTTAGTGTCAATAACAATACCAGAAGAACCCGGAGGAGTTTTCAGAGAAGCGTCTTTGACATCACCAGCTTTGTCGCCAAAAATAGCTCGTAATAATCTCTCTTCTGGAGTAGGATCAGTTTCACCTTTAGGGGTAATTTTACCAATTAAAATATCACCTTCAGTGACTTCTGCACCTATTCTAATAATACCATTATTATCCAAATCTTTAGTAGCTTCTATGCTCACGTTGGGTATATCATTTGTCAATTCCTCGATACCTCTTTTAGTTTCACGCACTTCAATAGAAAATTCTTCTATATGTAACGAAGTAAATAGATCTTCTTTCAAAACACGTTCAGAGATTACAATAGCATCTTCATAGTTATAACCTTTCCAAGGCATAAAGGCAACTAAAAGATTTCTTCCGAGAGCTAATTCACCATCTTTAGTAGCGAAACCTTCACAAAGGACTTGACCTTTTTTTACTTTATCACCTTTTCTCACGATAGGTATCAAATTAATTATAGTGTTTTGATTAGTTCTAAGGAATTTAGTGAGTTCATAAGTAGTAGTATCATCATTAAAAGAAGCTAATTTAGCATTTTCATCCAAGTCATATTTAATTATAATTTTTTTAGCATCGACATATTCTACTACGCCATCATATTCAGCGTTAATAAGAACACGAGAGCTCTCGGCTACTTTATTTTCTAAACCTGTAGCTACGATAGGAACTTCTGGATTTAGAAGTGGAACAGCTTGGCGCATCATGTTTGAGCCCATAAGTGCACGGTTAGCATCATCATTTTCTAAAAATGGAATTAAAGAAGCAGATACTGAAGCTATTTGGTTAGTAGCCACATCCATAAAGTTTATTTGTTCACGAGGTACAACAGGAAAATCTGAACTATAACGGCACATTAATTGTTCTTCTACTATTAATCCATTTTCATCTAATAATGTATTAGCAGGAGCAATATAATAAAATTCCTCATCTTCAGCATTCAAATAAATAGGCTCTTCATCCATTTGTACCACACCATTGATAACTCGTCGATATGGAGTTTCTATGAAACCTAGATCATTAATACGAGCATAAACTGTGAGTGAATTAATCAATCCAATATTAGGACCTTCGGGAGTCTCTATAGGGCATAGACGGCCATAATGAGTATAATGAACATCACGCACTTCGAAACCAGCACGTTCACGTGTTAGACCACCAGGACCTAAAGCACTAATACGACGTTTATGAGTAATCTCTGAAAGTGGGTTTGTTTGATCTAACAATTGAGATAATTGATTTGTGCCAAAAAATGTATTAATAACAGAAGACAGAGCTTTAGCATTAATCAAATCAATAGGTTTAAACACCTCATTATCTCTCACGTTCATACGCTCTCTAATAGTTCTAGCCATACGTGCTAAACCTACACCAAATTGCATATACAATTGTTCCCCTACTGTACGAACACGTCTATTGCTTAAATGATCTATATCATCGACCTCTGTTTTGTTATTTATTAAATTTATTAAATATTTAATGATATCGATGATATCTTGATGAGTTAGCACACGTTGATTAATATCTACTGTATCTCTTTCTAGTTTTTTATTAATTTTAAAGCGACCGACCTCACCCAGATCATATTTTTTATCAGAAAAGAAAAGCTTATCAATGATTTGCAAGGCAGTTTCTTTGTCAGGAGGTTCAGCATTACGTAGCTGTCTATAAATATATTCTAATGCTTCTCGTTGATTATTTGCTGGATCTTTTTGTAAAGTATTAAATAGTACGGAATAGTCTTCAGTACTAATGTCATCTTTATGTAGAAGAATAGTTTCTGCATTAGATTTTAAAATTATTGGAATATGAGATTCCTCAATGATAGTTTCACGTTCTATCAATACTTCTGTACGCTCGAGAGAAGTTAGCTCACCAGTATCCTCATCTACAAAATCCTCAATCCAATTACGTACAACACGAGCAGCTAATTTTCTTCCTATATAATTTTTTAGATTTTTTTCGTTGATTTCAACTTCTTCAGTTAAATCGAAAATTTCTAAAATTTCTTTATCAGTTTCATAGCCAATAGCACGTAGTAGAGTGGTCATAGGTACTTTCTTCTTTCTATCTATATATGCATGCATTACACCTTGTATATCAGTAGTAAACTCTATCCAAGTTCCTTTGTGAGGGATAATGCGAGCAGAATATATTAAACCACCATTAGGGTGTCGAGTAGTTTCGAAAAATACACCAGGACTACGATGCATTTGTGACACAACGACTCTTTCAGCACCATTGATTATAAAAGTTCCTTTAGGAGTCATGTAAGGAATAGGACCCAGATATACATCTTGAGTTACAGCTTCGAAATCTTCATGTTCTGGATCAGTACAATATAGATAAAGTCGAGCTTTGAATGGTACACTATATGTAAGGCCACGTTCCATACATTCCTCGATAGTATATTTTGGTGGATCTATATAATAATCCACGAAATCTAAAACATACAGTCCTCGAGAATCTGTAATAGGAAAATTTTCTTTAAAAACTTTAAATAATCCTTCATTTTTTCTATTTTCGGGAGTTGTCTCCAATTGAAAAAAATCCTTAAACGATTGTAATTGAACTTCTAAAAGATCTGGATTTTCGTATTGTAAGGATTTACCAAATTTGATTCTTTCTTTCATATTTTTTAGAATCTCTTATTTTTTTAAATTTCTTTTTTGAAAATTATTTTTTTTTGTTAAAATAATATGAAAAATTTTTTACTCTTCATTAATTTTTCTCTAAATATTTATTAAATTAATAATTATAAAATAATTATTAAACAAATACATTAAAAATTATTTATTTAAAATAATCAAAATATCAGCCTGAACAATTAAAAAATTGCTCAGACTGATACAAGAATGAGTAAGTATAGACATTTTACTTAATTTCAACTTCAGCGCCTGCTTCTTCTAAAGATTTTTTCAATGCATCAGCTTCGTCTTTTGAAATTTTTTCTTTAATAGGCTTAGGAGCTGTATCTACTAATTCTTTAGCTTCTTTGAGGCCTAGTCCAGTCATTTCTTTAACTAATTTAACAACAGCTAATTTTTGAGGGCCTGCAGCTTTTAGAATTACATCAAATTCTGTTTGTTCTTCTTGAGCAGCAGCTGCACTGCCTTCACCAGCAACACCACCAGCGACCATTACTGGAGCAGCAGCTGGTTCGATGTTATATTTTTCTTTTAAAATTGTAAGAAGATCATTTACTTCTTTTACGGTCAAGTTTACTAACTGTTCCGCTAATACTTCAATATCTGCCATTTTATGATTTTTTTTAGGTTAAACAAAAATTTATTCTTTTTCTGCTAGAGTTTTTAATACGCCAGCAATTTTTTGTCCTTGACCTTGCAAGGATGATAATAATTTATTAAATGGATTATTAAGAGCTAGTGCTACATCTGCAATAAGTTCTTCACGAGTTTTTAGAGTAGCTAAAGTATCTAATTGATTATCGCCAATAAAGACTACACTTTCTATAAAAGCACCTTTCAGAATAGGTTTATCAGAATTTTCTCTAAATTTTTTAATCAATTTAGCAGGTGCATTATTAGGTGTATGGCCATACATGATAGCAGTAGGGCCATTAAGTATAGGATACATTTCAGAATAATCTTTATTACTGCTAAGCATTGCTTTATGTAACAAAGTATTTTTGACAACTTGAAGTTTAATATTTTCTTTAAAACATCTAGATCTCAAAAGAAATGTATCTACAGAATTTAGTCCGCTAATATCAACTACATAGATATAATCATAATTATTTACTAGCTCTATTAATTCATCTAATAAAATTTGCTTTTCTTCTCTTTTCATAATATTAAGAGTTAAACTATAGATTTAGGATCGATTTTTACACTAGGACTCATAGTACTGGAAGCAGTAATTTTTTTAATATAAGTACCTTTAGCAGCAGGTGGTTTTAGTTTCATTACAGTACTAAGTAATTCTTTAGCATTATCAACTAGTTTTTCTGGGTCGAAAGACACCTTTCCTATTTGAGAATGAATAATACCATACTTATCAACTTTGAAATCTATTTTACCACTTTTAGCAGCAACAACAGCTTTGCCTACATCCATAGTAACAGTACCAGTTTTAGGATTAGGCATGAGTCCACGTGGTCCAAGAATTTTACCTAAAGGGCCGACTTTAGGCATTACATCGGGAGTACAAATGATAACATCTACATCTGTCCAACCAGATTTGATTTTATCAATATACTCTTCGAGGCCTACATAGTCTGCACCGGCTTCTTTAGCTTCATTTTCTTTATCAGGTCCACATAGTACTAAAACTCGAACATTTTTTCCTGTACCGTGAGGAAGCATCACAGTACCTCTAACCATTTGGTCAGATTTGCGAGGATCTACACCTAATACTATATCTAGATCGACGGAAGCATCGAAATTAGTATAAGTAATTTCTTTGACGATCTTCATAGCATCAGCTAGGTTATAGAGTGCGTTTTTATCATATTTAGCCAGGACGGCTTTTCTTTTTTTTGATATTTTAGCCATGGTTCTTTAATTTTAAAATGAATAATTAGAAAGGAGCATTACCTGTAACAGTTATACCCATACTATTAGCTGTTCCAGCAATAATTTTCATAGCAGATTCTATTGTAAAACAATTTAAATCTACCATTTTATCTTGGGCAATTTGTTTAATTTGGTCCCATGAAACCTTTCCTACTTTAACTCTATTAGGTTCAGCAGAACCTTTTTGGATTTTAGCAGCATCCATTAGTTGAACCACGACTGGAGGAGTTTTTACAACAAAATCGAAGCTTTTATTAGCATACACTGTAATAATAACAGGTAATAATTTACCAGCTTGATTTTGAGTACGAGCATTAAATTGCTTACAAAACTCAGTAATATTTAAACCCTTAGATCCAAGGGCAGGTCCAATCGGTGGAGCTGGATTAGCTGCACCTCCCTTAATTTGTAATTTAATAATTCCTACTACTTCTTTTGCCATTATTTTATTTATTTACGATTCTTTTTCTACTTGCATATAACTTAATTCCAATAAAGTTTTACGACCAAAAATTTTAACACCAACTTTTAATTTTCTCTTTTCTTCATTAATTTCTTCTACAGTACCTACGAATGAACTGAACGGCCCATCGATGATACGAACATTTTCTCCAACTAAAAAAGACAGTTCTATTTCTTCTCCTTTATCATTAAGTTCATCTACTTTACTAAGTATTCTATGTACTTCTGAAGTTCTCATTGGAGTAGGATTATCTTTATCTCCGAGAAATCCCAAAACATTAGGAATACTCTTAATTGTATTGATAATCTCAGCATCTAATATAGCTTCTATCAAAACATATCCAGGAAAATAATTTTTTTCTTTAGTAATTCTTTTCCCTTTACGTATTTGATATACTTTCTCTACTGGTACTAAAACTCTAGGTATATAACTACGAAGATTATTTTTATCAATTTCTATTTCCAAAAGTTCTTTTACTTTTTTTTCTTGTCCTGTAAATGTTCTAATTACATACCATTTATGGAGATTATCATCTTTTTCGGGCATCATTATTATAGATTAACAATTTTTTAATAAATAAAACTAACTAAACCCTGACTAGCAAGATCCATAACTAAAATAACAATAGCTATAATTACTGAAGCTACGGCCACTACGATAGAACTTTCTACTAACTCATCCCACGATGGCCAAGTAACTTTATGTAAAAATTCATCTCTAACCTCTTTTAATTGTCTTAAAATTTTTTTCATACTAAAAAATTAATCAACGCGGGCGGGAAGGCTCGAACTCCCAACCAATGGTTTTGGAGACCACTACTCTACCAATTGAGCTACACCCGCAATTATGTAAATTAACTAAAAATCAATCTAAAATTTCAGTAACTTGACCTGCGCCTACAGTTCTACCACCTTCACGTATAGCAAATCTTAGACCTTTATTCATAGCGATAGGGTAGATCAGATCTACTTGAATAGTAACATTATCACCAGGTAAAACCATTTCTACACCATCTGGTAGATTAATTTCACCAGTTACATCAGTAGTGCGGAAATAGAATTGTGGACGATAGTGATTTTTAAAAGGAGTATGACGGCCACCTTCTTCTTTTTTAAGAATATACACCTCAGCTTTAAATTTTTTATGAGGATGTATACTGCCTGGTTTAGCAATAACCATGCCACGTTTGATTTCATCTTTGTCTATACCTCTTAGAAGTAATCCTACATTATCTCCAGCTTCGCCACGATCTAATATTTTACGGAACATTTCTACACCAGTAACAACACTTTTTAGTTTTTCTTCACTAAGTCCAACGATTTCAACAGGATCACCAGTATTAATAACTCCTTGTTCTATACGGCCAGTAGCTACAGTACCACGACCTGTGATAGAGAAAATATCTTCTACAGGCATTAAAAAGTCTTTATCAATATCTCTAACAGGAAGAGGGATAAAATCATCAACAGCGTCCATTAATTCAAGAACTTTTTCTACCCATTGTGGCTCACGATTCAGAGCACCTAAAGCAGATCCACGAATTACAGGAGTATTATCTCCATCATAACCGTAGAAATTTAATAAATCACGAATATCCATTTCTACTAAATCGAGAAGTTCTGGGTCATCTACTAGGTCTACTTTATTCATGAAAACTACAATAGCTGGGACACCTACCTGGTGAGCTAACAAGATATGTTCACGTGTTTGAGGCATAGGACCATCAGTAGCAGCTACGACAAGAATAGCACCATCCATTTGAGCAGCACCAGTTACCATATTTTTAATATAGTCAGCGTGACCTGGACAGTCTATATGAGCATAGTGACGATTTTCTGTTTCATATTCAATATGAGAAGTATTGATAGTAATACCACGTTCTTTTTCTTCGGGAGCATTATCAATATCAAAAAAGCTTTTAGCTTGAGCATAACCTTTTTCAGATAGTATTTGGGTGATAGCAGCTGTTAATGTTGTTTTACCGTGGTCTATATGTCCTATTGTACCGACATTGACATGAGGTTTGTTGCGTTCAAATTTTTCTTTTGCCATGTTTTTATGTTTTTGGGGTTAATTAAAGCCTTCGGCGAGAGTTGAACTCGCGACCCCTTCCTTACCAAGGAAGTGCTCTACCACTGAGCTACAAAGGCATAAATATCTAAAAAGCGGAAGACGGGACTCGAACCCGCTACCTAAAGCTTGGAAGGCTTTCGCTCTGCCAGATGAGCTACTTCCGCTAAAAGTGGGGAGGGAAGGATTCGAACCTCCGAAGGCTTAGCCAACAGATTTACAGTCTGCCCCATTTGACCACTCTGGTACCTCCCCATTTTCTGAGCCGATAGAGGGACTCGAACCCCCGACCAGCTGATTACAAATCAGCTGCTCTACCAGCTGAGCTACATCGGCTTTTTATCACATATCATTATAAAAAACAACCTAAAATTTTAGTTTGCAAAATTATATATTATTTTTCAATTAAAAAAATTTTATTAAAAAAATTTTTTTAATATATTATTTTTCTTTTATCTTTTCTATTTGCCTACGCAAAGCTTCCACAGCTAAATCTGTTGCTTCTTCGAATGTTTTAGCTTTTTTCGTTGCGAAAAGGTCATTACCAGAAATTACTAATTTTATTTCTACAATTTTATTCTCTGGTGTAGGTGTATTCTCCAATTTTAAAATTACATCACTGCTAATGATTTCTTGATGAAATTTTGATAGTTTTGTAATTTTTTCATTAATATATTCTTCCAATTTCTTATCTGTTTTGAAATGGATAGGATTAATATTCACTTTCATAAAACCTCCTTTTTTAAATTTTGTATTTTTTTTAATATTAATTTATGACCTCGGATGCGCCTTTGAATAAACTTCCTTAATATGCTCGATAGAACTATGAGCATATATTTGCGTAGATGCTAAGCTACTATGTCCTAATAATTCTTTAATAGCATTCAAATCTGCTCCTTCTTGCAATAGATGTGTTGCAAAAGTATGCCTAAGTATATGAGGACTTTTTTGTGAAATATAATTTAAATCACTCAAATAACTATTGACTACTCTATAAACAAATTTATCATATAATTTTTTACCATTCTTTAATAAAAAAAAGTTATCATTAATTTGCTTATTTGCAAAAAAATCATTTTTTATGTTTATATAATCAAGGATTAACGTTTTAAAATCATCTGTAAACGGGATGTATCGTTCTTTATTCCTTTTACCTAATACCTTAATAGTTTTTCTATATAAATCGATATCTTCATTTTTTAAATTTACTAATTCAGATCTACGCATACCAGTTTGATAAAGCATCTCAATAATCAAAATATTTCTCATAGGCTCAAAATCACTTGCAGCATTATTTTCAAAAGATTCATTTAGTATATCTACATTCAAATCTTTAGATTTCACATATTGAGGTATACGTTTAGGTATTTTAGGTTTAGAGATATTATTCACTGGATTTTGGGGAATAATATTTTTATTTACTAAAAAATTATAAAAGGAAGATAAAGCTACAATTTTCCTATTTATAGTAGAAGCCTTTAAACCTGATTCATTTAAAGACATTATCCAATCATTTATATGAATACGTTTGACGTTTATTAGATCTATATCAAAAGTATTCTGAATAAACGCTTTAAAATCATATAAATCAATACTATACGAATGAATAGTATGAGGAGAATATCTTTGATTATTCTCTAAAAAATTCAAATAATCTTTAATATAGTCCATTAAGAAAAAAAATTATAAACTATTAATGAACTATTTCAAGCATTTAAGCTCTTAGTAATACGTTGTTGTTTATATAAAGATTTAGATTTTTTTTCTCTTTCCTTTTCTGAAGGTTTCACATAAAATTGTCTAGCTTTCACTTGTTTAGCGACACCTGTTTTTTCAAATTTTCTTTTAAGTTTTTTCAAAGCTTTATCAATGCTATCGCCTTCTTTTAATTCTACTATTAACATATAAATACCTTTTTTTGCAAAATTACATTTTTTTTTTGAAATAAAAAAATTTATAATAAAATTGATTCTATAATATTTTGAGTGGGTTAATTATTTTAACACAAAGAACACCAAGATATTACTCAAAGTTTATCCTGTTAAATAATTCCGCATAAGCGGAATTGCTTTGCATTTAACAGGATGAACAAAGTGTCATTTTTAAGCCTTTTAATTCTATCATTCTCTGTGTTCTTTGTGCATTCTTTGAGAACTTTGTGGTTAATATTTAACTGTCTAATTTTTATAAATTATTCTTTTATTAATCTCAACCCACTCAAAATGTTATAGAACCTTTTTTTCGTATTTTGAAATAATATTATCAATAGCAGTTTCTATCATTTCGATAGCATTATTTAATTCATGAATATCATCCAGAAGGCAAGGATCAGCTATAGAAATATTCCTACCTGGATAAACTTCATTCATTAAATAATCAATTTTTTTTAAATCATTTTCATTGCGAGCCATTTCTTTAGCAAGCTTGTAAACATTTGAATCCATTACATAGATTTCGTCAAAATTATCAAAATCTGCTTTCTGAAATAATCTACTCCTATGATTAGATGGCTGGTAACCTTTAGCGATTAATGCTTGTTGAACACGTTCATCAGTCTCTTCACCAATTAAATAAGGTTCAAATCCAGCAGAGTCTACTATAGAATCACTTCCGATTTTTGCTAATTTTTCTTTTAAAATTTGCTCAGCCATATTTGATCTACAAACATTACCTTGGCACAAAAATAAATATCTCATCATATTAATTTTTTTGCAAAATTAAATGATTTGTTTTATTGAGTATAAAAAAATTTATATTTTTGTAAAATATTGATATAGATTAATGGAAGAAAAACGCAAAATATCTAAATATAACAATGAATATAATTCATATTTATTGCGAATAGTATTAAAAAAAAATTTGTGGTTGATAATACTATTTTTAGCCATTATAGTATTAGGTATATGGGCATTTCTTAGATACACACAGCCTATTTATCAAGCGAATACTATAATACAATTAAACAACGAAAATAGAGTTACAGAACTAATAAGTTCAAATACATTTACTAAAGACAATACATTAGAAAACAGAGTGGAAGTGCTCTCATCACCAGAATTTATAAAAAGAGTTATACGAAAATTGCCTTTAGACATAAGTTTGTATGCTAAAGGGAATATCTTAGACTTTGAACTATATAAAACTGCACCTATCTCTATAGAGTATTCAATAAAAGATAGCACTATCATTAATGTCCCTATTTATTTTAAAATAAAAAATAGCAAAAATATAGAATTAAATTATAAATTAAATGGTGAAATCATACAAATAAAAGAAAAAATCGGAGATACTATTTTAACTCGACATCTAAAACTATATATAATTCCATCTCCCGACATAACTGATGGTGAATATTACTTTACGATAAATGATTTCACACATTTAGTACGCAGATATAGAAATCAGTTGTCTATAAGCATTATAAATAGTAATGCTGGATCAGTACAATTGTCGTTTAATGATGAAAATCCTGTAAAATGTGTAGACTTTTTAAACACAGTAATTCAGGAATATAAATCATTTGATATAGAGCAGCGCACTCAAAGTGCTAGAAGTATGCTAGATTTTATTGATCAACAACTAACTGCTCTCGAGCAAATAATGGATCAAGAGAATATCCCAAATAGATCATTAGATTTACTATCAGATACTTTCACATCAGTATTATCAATAAAACAAGAAATCATAAAACTACAAACTGAAAAGGAACTGTTGAATGATGAAATATCAAATTTAAAAAATGCACTATTAGTTCTAGAAAATGATTCTTTCAATACTTCAAAGTTAATAGTTTATTTAGCACAGTCTAGTTATTATCCTATATTATCAACATTTATTAATGAATATAGATTATTGATAGAACAATATGCCAGTTTATCTACTATTTATTCACAAAATACTACAGCTATAGA
This sequence comes from Bacteroidales bacterium, assembly GCA_018432645.1. Classification (GTDB taxonomy): domain Bacteria; phylum Bacteroidota; class Bacteroidia; order Bacteroidales; family DTU049; genus DTU049. Next base: position 13,763 of record JAHDSP010000539.1, read on the forward strand.
ACAGATATTATGGAAAATAAATTATAGCAAAAATTCATTAACAGATGTTTTGCAGACTTTACTAGATAAATCAAAATATCAATTATCTGCTACCAATAAAAAACTTCAAGATTTACAACACAATATAAATTCTTATAATAGTAATAGCTTCATTGCCA
>JAHDSP010000421.1 GCA_018432645.1 Bacteroidales bacterium
AATGATCCAAATGTTTATACTTCTCAACAAACTAATAACTGGTATAGTTCACCAGTTCAAAAAAATTCAAATACTCAAAATGATTCCAAGACTATTGTAAAGCAAAGTACCACTAATACTGAAAGTACTGCTAGTGAAAACACAAAATCTAGTGATAAAAGCTGGTTAGCAGCTTTTTTACTATGTCTATTTTTTGGATCTATAGGAATACATAGATTTTATCTTGGTTATACTTGGCAGGGTATAGTCCAATTGTTGACTCTTGGTGGTTTTGGTATTTGGGCACTTATAGATTTGATTAGAATTATTACTAGAGATTTACAACCCAAAAATGGAAGGTATACTGATTAAAATAAGTTAACATAAGTTAAAAAAGCTGGCTAAATAGCCAGCTTTTTTTATTATATAAAAAAGACTTTATTCTCTAAACTGCTATTTCAATTGAATTTTTTATTTATAAAAAATAATTCAAAACATTAGGTAGAATTTTTTGTATAATACTCGATTGTAAAATATTTCTAAGGTGTAATAAAGATGATGCATCATGAACATCTGTACCTAAAAAATCTATTAAATTTTTATTTGCTAAAATATTGAAATTATTTCGAGCTGCATGTCCATAATATCCAGCTGGTGATGGTAGATTACATTGAAATAAAAAACCATATTCCTTAAGTTTTTCAAATATTGCAATATTGTCGTTCCAGTATTCATATCTCTCAGGATGTGCTAATATTGGTTTGTATCCAGCTTTTGTTATTTCTCTAGCTATTAATTTGGCATCATCAGGAGGATAATAAAAATTAAATTCACACAATAAATATTTATCAGCAATAGGTAGTACATCATTTTTATTTAATAAATCTAAAAAATTTTCATCAGCATAATATTCTGCAGAAATAACAATCTGTATTGGAATTTTTTCTTTTTCTTTTTCAGTGATGAGCTCATTAGCTGCCATAAGAATTTTTTCAGTAGAATTCCAATATCTTTCGCTATGCACATGTGGTGTTGCTATTATCTTTGTAAATCCTAAATATTGGAATGCTTTAAGCATCTCTATGCTCTCTGCTATATTTCTAGAGCCGTCATCTATCCCTGGTAAAACATGATTGTGTATATCTGTCGCAAGATGTAAAGTATTTAAACTATTTGATTTATTTTTTGGAAAAATTGATGACATATTTATGAATTCTTTCTATGCAAATTTAATGTTTTTATTTATTTTCAAAAATTTTCTATTTTTGCTAATTAATGAAAAAAATACTAACATTTTTATTTTTATTAACACATTTAGCTTTATATTCTCAACAGTCAATAGGATTGAGTGGGAGCTATGGATTTTTATTTCCACATTACAAAAAAATGTATAATTTCATAGAACATCATCCAGCAGGATTTAGTTTATACTATGAAAATATATATAAACCTTTTGACACTACTCAGAGCAATAAAAGATATAGAATAGAGGCATATTACACTAGTTTAAGTAATAATGAAGTTTTAGGGAATGCATATAGCATTTTAGCAGATGTATATTTTAGAATTTATAAAGAAAAAATATATTTTTTCCTTGGTAGTGGCATATCATATTTGACAAAACATCATTCAGAAGATAATTATCGCAATTTTGCTATAGGTTCCCATTTTAATGTTTATGTAAACTTCGGTTTTGATTTTAAATTATACCAAAAAAATCCATTACAGATTGATTTACAACTCAGATGGAATCATTTCTCTAATGGAGCCATAAAGATGCCAAATGCTGGATTAAATATTCCTAGCATCCATTTATCTTTTGGTTACTATAATAATAATAAAAGTAAAACAAGTTATGTAGATAGTAATAAATTATTACAATCAAAATATCATATCTTTGGTGCGTATTCTACAAAACAAAATGTAGTCAATAATGTTAATTATTCTCTTTACACTATAGGATTTGAATATTATTTAACCCATTATAATGCTGTACAATGGTTGATAGGGACTGATGTTATTTGGGATAATTCTTTACCTGCTTATGTAAAAACAAAAAGTTACGAACTGGATAAATATAAAACTATACCATTAAAATTATCTTTAAAAGGAGGATGGGACGTGCATATAGATAAAATGGATTTGATATTTCAGGTAGGTGTGTATTTGAGAAATGTGGCTTTTAAATATCAGCCATTTTACACAAGATTTGGTATGAGATATTTTTTTTCAAAAAATTTAGGAGCACAGCTATCATTACGTAGCCATTATGCTAAAGCTGATGCGATAGAATGGGGGATAGTATGGCGAGGAAAATGATATTACTTACGATTTTAATAATTATTGCAATTTCATGTAGTAAACAAGAAACATGCTACATCTCTGCAGGTAAATATTCACAAATTACTATTCCTTTACAAAATATAGATCATTTATATGTAAATGGCAGAATAAATTTGGATTTGATTCAAGATAGTACTAATTATCTAATATTAAAAGGTGGAGAAAATTTAATAAATTCAGTAGAAATAAAAAATGAAAATAACCAATTAAAAATTACAGATAACAACGCATGCTATTGGTTACGTAATTATGATAATTGGATAAATATAGAGCTTCATTTTACGAATATCAACTACATAAATCCTGAAATATATGGCAATATGATATTCAAAAACACTTGCATTCAAGACACATTAAACATAGAAGTATGGGATGCAGCTTTTGATATTATAGGAGAAGTAAATTTGAATAAATTTATTTTTAGATCACACGGTGGTATAGTAGGATTATACCTAACTGGTCAAAGTAAATATATTTATACTTACCTGCATGGTTCTGGGCCACAGCATTTAGAAAATCTTTGTTCAGACACAGTAGCTATCAACCATTCAAGTTATCAAAATATTTATGTTTATGCAGACAGTGTATTGTGGGTAGATATTAATAGTAGTGGGAATGTATATTATAAAGGGGATCCTTTTCAAAAAATTGTTAATTACATAGGAACTGGAAACGTTATAGAAATAGAATAAATGAGTAGAAATAATTAGCTAATATATGGAAAATGAGATTATGAGAGAAGGAAGTTTAAAAAATCAAATATTTGGAGGAAGGAAAAAATTATAAAAATTTTTTCCTTCCTCCAATAAATTATATATTTATGTTTAACTTTTCATGTTAAATATTTTTATTAATTTTGTAAAAAATAAAAACTATGGAATATACAGCTGAAAACATAGAAAAAATGCTGGCTCTGACCAAAGAGGGCAAACGTGAATTCTTAGATAATCTCCACGAATTCCTCAATGAGAACAGATTGACAGCTCTAGACTATCAGAGAATTAAGATTCTATCAACTGCTCCCATTTGTCCCAGATGTGATTGCGAATATGTAACTAAAGCTGGTAAGAGTGATGGCAG
>JAHDSP010000083.1 GCA_018432645.1 Bacteroidales bacterium
ATATGGAGTTAATATAAGTGAAAGAAGTCTAACAGAGGAAAAATAATTTTATGAGAAATATTTATAAATTTTTGTTATTTATTTTCTTAAATGCAATTGTAATTATAGCAAATGCACAGAGTACTTGTGCTACAGCCATTACATTAACGCCAGGCACTCAACAGTGTGGTACTAATAGCTATGTAGGTTCCTTCCCAGATGATGGTACAGCACCTAATAATCCATGTGATAATAATTATAATGATGGAGAATATTGGTTTAAGTATGTAGGTACAGGTAAACCATTAAAGCTTACAGTGAGTGGTCTATCAGCTACTTATTCTGGTATTTATGTGTTGAGTGCATGCCCAGCTTCTTCACCTACTTGCCTTGCATATCATAGCAATAGTTCATCAACAGCTAATTATTCAGTAACTACGCCTGTTCTTACAAGTGGAGTTACATATTATATTGTTATTGCTAATTGGTCTACGCCATATTCTACTAATTTTTGTTTAGATGCAGTAGAGATTCCAACATACAATATGACTAATGGAGGTAATATATCCAGTTGTGCTGGCATATTTATGGATCCTGAGGGAACTGCTAACTATGCAGATCATAATGGCACATGGACGATGACATTTTGTTCTAATAATGGACAAGCTTTGCAATTTAATTTTACAGAATTTGAAACAAAAGAAGCAGCTGATAATTTGACAATATATGATGGTCCAAATACAAGTTCACCTTCACTTGGAATATATAGTCAAACTAATAGTCCTGGTACTATAACATCAAGTGGTACATGCCTTACCTTTGCATGGACAACAGATAATAATCAAGCAGGTACGGTAGGATGGACAGCTAATTTTAGTTGTGTACCTCTACCACCTCCAAATAATGAGTGCATTAATGCAACAGTATTAACAATAAATTCACCAACAAGCTGTGATATAGTTACTCATGGAACTACACAAGGTGCTACTGCATCTTCGCAAACAAATCCATGTAGTGGCACAGCAGATGATGATGTATGGTATTATTTCACTGCTACAAGTACTACATTAGATTTAAGTTTATTAAATATTACTGGCTCATCCACAGATATGTTTTTTGCAGTTTATAGTGGG
>JAHDSP010000175.1 GCA_018432645.1 Bacteroidales bacterium
GCTGATGAACTGGTTGGCAGAAGAATTTTTGAAAGAAGAAGGTGTTGACCTCAGAAAAGATCCTCTAGCACTGCAAAGATTAAAAGAAGCTGCTGAACGTGCTAAAATAGAGTTGTCTTCAAGTATGATGACAGAGATTAACCTGCCATATATCACTACTGTAGATAATGTGCCAAAACATTTAGTAAAACAATTAACAAGAGCAAAATTCGAATCTCTAATTGAGGATTTAGTAAAATCTACTATAGAACCTTGTAGAAAAGCTTTAGAAGATGCTAATCTGAGAGCTTCTGAAATTGATGAAGTTATTTTGGTGGGTGGTTCTACTCGTATACCAATGGTACAGAAAATTGTTGAAGATTTCTTTGGTAGAACTCCTTCTAAAGGTGTAAACCCTGACGAAGTAGTTGCTATTGGTGCTGCTATTCAAGGTGCAGTGCTTACTGGTGATGTAAAAGATGTGTTGCTATTAGATGTTACTCCTCTTTCTTTAGGTATAGAAACCTTAGGTGGTGTTTTCACAAAATTAATAGAAGCTAATACAACCATACCTACTAAAAAAACTGAGGTTTTCACTACAGCTTCAGATAATCAAACTTCAGTAGAGATCCATGTTTTACAAGGTGAACGTCAATTAGCTAAAGATAATAAAACAATTGGAAAATTCTATTTAGATGGCATTCCTCCTGCACCACGTGGTGTACCGCAAATAGAAGTTACTTTTGATATAGATGCTAATGGCATACTTAATGTATCTGCTAAAGATAAAGCTACTGGCAAAAGTCAATCTATTAGAATAGAAGCTAGCACTGGTTTGACCGATCAAGAAATAGAACGTATGAAAGAAGAAGCTCAACGCAACGCTGATGAAGATAGAAAACTGAAAGAGAAAATCGATAAAGTTAATCAAGCTGACAATTTGATTTATAGTACTGAAAAGCAACTTAAAGACTTCGGCGATAAAATACCACCAGAAAATCGTGCAGAAATAGAAAGTGCTCTCAATACTCTGAGAGATGCACATAAATCTCAAGACGTTACTGCTATTGATAGTGCTATGGCTCGTTTAAATGATGCTTGGCAAAAAGCTAGCACTTATATGTATGAATCTAGTGATGAAGAAAATGAAGACAAAACTTCTTCGAAATCTCAAAAACAATCAAATGAAAATGATTTCACTGATGTAGATTACGAAGAAGTAAATTAATGTATATTCCATAAAATAAAAAAAGGAGTTAAATTTTAA
>JAHDSP010000272.1 GCA_018432645.1 Bacteroidales bacterium
AATGCGTAGGTCATCATCTTGTAATTGCCAACTTCTGATACATGCTAATGATTGGGCCGCAAAAGCTTCGTTTAGTTCGATTAAATCCATATCATCAAAACTCAAATTTAACTTTTCCAATAATTTATTAGTAGCTGGCACAGGCCCTATTCCCATAATCCTAGGAGGCACACCAGCTGTTTGTGAACCTACTATTCGAGCGAGAGGTTCTAAATTATATTTTTTGATGGCATTTTCAGAAGCAATCAATAAGCAAGCAGCACCATCATTAATACCTGATGAATTGCCAGCTGTAATAGTCCCATCTTTTCTAGTTATCGGTTTTAGAGCAGCCAATTTCTCGAGAGAAGTTTCGCGTGGATGCTCATCTTTATCAAAAATTATAGGATCACTTTTTGGTTGATTGATAACTACAGGGAATATTTCTTCTGATAGAAAGCCATTATTTTGAGCATCTTTAGCTTTTTTTTGACTCATAAAAGCAAAATAATCTTGATCTTGGCGAGAAATATTCATCTCTTGAGCTAAATTTTCAGCAGTTTCGGCCATGCTATCTAATCCATACATTTTTTCCATAATAGGATTAGGGAAACGCCATCCAAGAGTAGTATCATAAATGGTAATATTGCGATCAAAAGCTTTTTCGGCTTTATTCATAGCATATGGAGCTCTACTCATATTCTCTACACCACCAGCAAAAACTATATCAGCATTATCTGTGGCAATGAGTAACGAAGCATAAGCTATAGCTTCCATACCTGAACCACAGAGACGATTTACCGTAAGACCAGGTACTGTATGAGGAATACCAGCTAATAACAAAGACATACGAGCAACATTTCTGTTGTCTTCTCCCGCTTGGTTGGAACAACCTAAAATCACTTGATCTATCTCATTGGGATTTAAATTATTATTCCGTGATATTAATGTTTTAATTGCTAAAGCAGCTAAATCATCTGCTCTGACACTTGCTAATGAACCACCATATTTACCAACTGGTGTGCGGATAGCATCACATATATAAGCTGTTTGCATATTATTATTTAATATATGGTTTTACTTCTTTGAAAGCATCTAGCAAGGTATCTGCTAAAATATTTATTTCTTTATCTGTCATAGTGGTATTAAAGAAAAATGTAAGGGAATTGACACAAATGATCCCATGATCATATAAATAATCTAAAAATCTTTTAATAGCATC
>JAHDSP010000271.1 GCA_018432645.1 Bacteroidales bacterium
ACAGAAGCTGAAAGGACCAAGCATGTACACCGATTACATCCTTACAAAGGTAAATTTATTCCTCAATTAGTAGAATATTTTCTAGACTCTCATACAGATGAATTTAAAAAAGAAATATATTTTCATCCTAATGATATTGTTTTAGATCCATTTTGTGGGAGCGGAACGACACTTGTACAAAGTAATGAACTTGGAATGCATGCCATAGGTATTGATATTTCTGCATTTAATTCACTTATTAGCAATTGCAAAATCTCAAAATATAACATAATTGAGTTATATAACTATATTAATAACATTACAATTGCTTTAAAAAATTTTTTATCAGACTCAAAAACTATAGAGTTTGAAGAGAAATTAAATGAGAAATTATATGATTTTAATAATAAATACTTCCCTTCACCAGATTACAAATTTTTATTAAATAAAGGAGATATAGATGAAAAAACTTATCCTATAGAAAAAGAACAAGAATTTGTAAAGATATATCAAAATTTAATAAATGAATATAAAATTGAATTATTTCAAGATAATAGTAATAATTTTATAGACAAATGGTATATAAAACCTATAAGAGAAGAGTTAGAATTTGTTGCTAATGAAATCAAAAAAATTAAAAAAGAAAATATAAAAAATATACTAATAGTAATTTTGAGTAGAACTATGAGAAGTTGTAGAGCTACTACTCATTCTGATCTTGCTACATTAAAGCAGCCTGTTTTTGCTCCATATTATTGCCATAAACATGGTAAAATATGCAAACCATTATTTTCGATTTTAAAATGGTGGGAAACTTATTCTAAAGATACAATAAAAAGACTTGATGAATTTGATAGACTAAGAACCGACACTTTTCAATATTGTATAACTGGCGACAGTCGAGATATCGATATATGTGATGAATTAGAAAAAGTAAATAAAAATTTTGCTAATATGGTGAAAAATAAAAAAATAAAAGGTATTTTTTCATCACCGCCATATGTAGGCTTAATTGATTACCACGAACAGCATGCATATACTTATGATTTATTTGGATTTGAGAGAAAAGATGATCTTGAAATAGGGCCATTATATAAAGGACAAAATAATGAAGCAAAAGATTCATATGTACAAGGGATATCAGAGGTTTTAATTAATTGTAAAAAATATTTAATTGATGATTATGATGTTTTTTTAGTAGCTAATGATAAATATAATTTATACCCAACTATAGCTGAAAACGTTGGAATGAAGATAGTCAATCAGTATAAAAGGCCAGTATTAAATCGCACTGAAAAAGATAAAAATCCTTATTCAGAAATAATATTTCACTTAAAAGAAAAATAAAAAACATGACTCTATCTCAAAAACAAAAACAAAATATTGAGGATACAATCATTAATTGCCTTCGTAGTAAGTTTAAAAATTACAAACCAGAAAGTAGCAATATGCCTTTCCACTATCGTTTATTGGGCAGAGATAGAATGGCTCTATATTCATTTATATAATCCCTAAATACTACTTTTGGTACTTCAATATTTGAACCAGTTGCAGTTGCTTTAGCAAAAAATAAATTTGCAAAAGCTCAATCACAATATTTTGTCGGTGATAAAATTAGTGAAAGCTGTCAAAAAACCATCCAGGATATTATTAATAATCTAACCGTAGGTACCCTACCGAATAAAAATAAAGAAATAGAATTAATAAGAGAATCTGTCAATACAGGTAAAATTAATAATATTAAGACTGTAAAAGCTGATTTATTCCTGGAAGATGAGCAAGGAGTACAATATCTAATTGACTTAAAAACTGCTAAACCTAATATTAGCAATTTCAAAGATTTTAAGCGTACACTACTTGAATGGGTAGGTATTTCTTTAACTAATAGTCCTAATTTAAAAATAAATACTCTAATAGCTATTCCGTATAATCCCTATGAACCAAAACCATATGAGAGATGGACTATCAAAGGCATGTTAGACGATAAATATGAATTAATGGTTGGTAAAGAATTTTGGGATTTTATAGGTGGTAATGGAGCATATGAAGAGATATTAGATTGTTTCGAAAGTGCAGGTATAAAAATGCGTCCCGAAATAGATGAATACTTCAGCCATTTTAAATAAATATTTTAAAAAATTTTTTATTCATTAAAGCTACCACCTGGCATAAGTGGAATATATGGTGTTTTTGATTGTTCGGGAGGTTCAGGGAAAAGTGGATGTTTTTCATAATTTTTTAAAAAATCATATAATTGATCTGGTACCAACCTTTTACCTATTATCCTTTTATATTGGTCTAAAACATACATCACTGGTGTAGAATAGACATCATAATATTTTCTAAAATCGCCTGATGCAGTATAAATACCATTTACATTAATGAAATCTTGCATTTGCATATTATTAATTGCTTTTTTCATCTCAATGAAGCTACTATCTGTGCATACAGCAAAAACCTTTAAATTAAATGTATCTTTATATTGTTTGTAAAACTCTGCTAATTTTGGTGTTTCCTTTTTACAATGTCCACAACTGGGATCCCAAAAATATAATATAGTATATTTAGCATTTATGTTATGTAAAGAATTTAAATTTTTAGCAGTATCTAATAAAATAAGATTAGGTGCAATATTACCCAATAGATTAGGTCGTATAGCGTCTGCTCTCTCTATAATTTTTTGAGTAGAAGATTCAGATAGCCAATAAGCCTTTCCAGTTTTGTAGTAATTATCTGCTAAATACACAAATATTTTGTCAAAGCCCATAACTTTACTAGTTTCATAATTATAAGTTAACCACCATAGTACATACTTAAAGGTTTCTTTATTAGCTGCTGCTTTTGCTAATATTTTATCAATTTCTTTGATAATTGTATCTGGATGCTGAACAATGACATTATTAAAATAAGTTTCCAATTTATTATGATAAATAGGGGTACGCAGCAGAGCTTCGTCGGCAATATTTATATTATCCCAATAGTGATCTTTAAAATAATAATATTTGTAGGAGCTATCGACATTACCATCTGCTTTTAAAGGTAATTTATCAGGTACTTCTGGTTCTTTAGTAGCTTTAAACATCCTAGCTAAAAGAGTTGTAGGATATTGCTCCATATATTTTATTTTCATATTGTTTATACTATCTATGAGCAATTTGATCTGCGAATTATAGAAATCTACTGAATCGGACAAGTTTTTTTGTTTAAATTCTTTTACTTTTTGCTGTAAAGAATATATTTCTTTTGATGGCTTAGTGATTTCATTATTAAACTTAAAAAACAATTCATTCTCAAGAGAGCCTTTCACTTTAGCTTTGCCCAGTAAATCGGTAGTATCAGTTTCTATGCTAAAA
>JAHDSP010000114.1 GCA_018432645.1 Bacteroidales bacterium
GCATAAACTATTTTGTGCAAAGCTCCCATAGGAAAAGCACCAGAGCCACAAGCGGGATCTAAAATCTTGATTTTGTCTAAAGCATCTATTATATCCTTTTTCTCTGTTTCAGAGAAATCAATGCTTTTTTCAGAATATGAAAGCAAATCATTTAACTTTGTTTGGTCTATAGTTGGACATTTATCTATTAAATAGTTAAAAAGACTCTCCTGTACCATATAGTCGACTATTTCTCTTGGAGTGTAATAACTACCAGTAGCTTTGCGAGCAGTGATAGATGTCTCGGGATTATATGAAGCTAACAAATTCTCAAAAACTTTACCGAGAAGTTCTGGATCTAGTGCTATTTCTTGGTCTATTAGTGTATTTTCATCAATAGTAAAGTTATATCCTTGCAAAATTTTTATCAATCCTCTGACGGGTGAATCTTTGCTAAGGCCATATTTAGACAGATTTACCTTAGTTTCTACGTTTTGAAAGAATAAATAATCGGGGATTATAGCCTGCTTTTGGGGATTACGCGAAAAGCCATCAAGATAAACAACTTTCCCATCCTTATCTTCTTTGTCCAGGCAATCAAATAAGCCACCGTTTAAGAAAGGAATGTCCTTAAAAAGTTTTAGAACATCATTCTCGCTTATCAGGAATTTGTCTGCATAACGATAGAGATTTTTAATTCCATATTCTTTTTTATTTGCCGGGAAACCACTATCTTCTGCGAATTTCCTTTCATTCATCTTCTGGTTCAATGTAGCAAAAAATAGATTTTGTAGTATAGCATTGTAATAATTAGAAGAGTCTTTATTTTTATAGAAATCTTTGACAATATTTTTTAATTTTGCTTCTGAAAATAGATCATCATTGATAAGATTTTTTTGTTTTAAAAACCAGATGAAGATTATTCTAGTAATGAGGCGAATGAGGTTATGTGAATTGCGGATTTCTTTATCTTTATCGGGGTCATCACTATATTTATAATCTGTAGGGAATTTAATTTTGTCTATTGCCCAGAAATACCAGTTTTGTAATTCATCATAGAATTGCTTTGTAACAGGCTCTACGCTGAAAGCTTTTTTGAGAGCCTCGATAGTTGAAAAATCAGCATTACCGATTTGTTCTATGAAAGTTTTATTAGTTTGATGTGGGCTAACGAAATAGGTGAAACGCTTAAAGTTATTCCATGTGCGTTTATTATCTTGATATTCGGCATAGATTAAACTGAAGCGGAAATTGCTGTTATTATCGTAAAAGACAAAAATGCCAGCATCGTAGCGTGAGTTTTTCAAAATATTTTTGGCTAATTCGTACTGTTCTTTTTTGCTAGAGCGTTCAGTGAGATTTTTAATAACATGTAGAGTACAAACTACTAAACTGCCGTCTGGCAGATCAGATTTAGCCAATAGCTTGGCATTATCATAATTGATAAATTTTTCTTTGTCATAAGATAATTCTTCTGAAGTAAATTCAAGGATATCACTTTTTTCTCTTAAAAAATATTCTAAATTGTCATCATTATAATTATTAATGAGAGCTTGTAAAAAAGAAGAGGTATTCATAATTTTTGATTTTCAATTGCGATGATTATTTCTTTATTGAATGATTGTAAGCGTTTTTTCTCAATTTCTAGATAGTCGCTACCCATTTCACTAATTAAAGATTCTATTTCTTTAATAGTTTTTTGAATATCATTTTCCGATTTGCAATTCATCTCAGCTATACGCCTGAGAGTTTTAGTAGGCAGAGTACCATAATCTATAATATCTTCTTTTAACATTTTTAGAAAATCAATATGAGATTGTTGAAATCTATAATTTTTACTATTGATTAAACTATTTATGGTAATTATAGCCTTTCGTTCCGGTGTATTTTCTCTCTGATTAGTTGATATAGTTTTTTTATCATAGTTATCTTTTAATTCTTTATAATAATTCCAAAAATTTCCACTTAAATCGATAGATTTTTCATATGCATCACAATTGATTTTTTCGAAGGCATCTTCCATACTTATTTCTGTTGTTTTATCATTAGAACTATAATTTGCATAACTAATATAAAGACCAAATTTTTTGATGAACAATAATAGTTCATTTTCATTACCTTTTTTAGCAACTTTTATCCTTCGTGGTAGATTATCTAGAGATGTTATCATTTCAGGATAACTATTTTTAATTTGTTCATATTCTTTCAGTATTTTAGTATAGAAACTTTCTTTTTCTAAATCATCAGGATTTTGCTTTAATTTATCATAAAGATTAGAAGGAGTAGGTACTTCATCAATATCAAAGATTTTAGCATCTTCACCTAAAATATTGTGAATATGAAACATTTTGATACTAGCAATTTCTCGGGACTTCATCTCATTAGCACCTATTTCTGTGGGGAAAAAATTAACAATATACAACTCATCAAAAACTTTTTTGCTAATACGATTGATTCTACCTATTCTTTGTATTACTCTCACAGGATTCCAAGGTATATCATAATTGATAACCATACCTGCACGATTTAGATTAAAACCTTCGGATAATTTATCAGTACATAGTAGAATATCATATCTATTTTCTTGTTTTTTGTATGTAGCATCAAAGTTTTTATTAATATCATCTATTTTACTTTTCATATCACCAGCGATAGATAATACTCTGCCATTAAAAGCAGAATTTAACCTCTCACTTAAATGTTTCACTGTATCTATATATTCTGTGAAAATTACAATTTTTCTATTAGGTTCATCTTGTAATTGCTTTTTAATATTTTTAATTAAAGTTTTAGATTTAGGATCTTCACCAACTAATTTTAATTTTTTTAATTCATCTAATATATCATCAAAGAGGCTAATATCAGATTGTATATCACTTAAAAATTCATCTTTTTTATCAAAATCATCTAAATAATAAATTTTTGCATTTTTCTTATTATTATTATCAGAGTTTAATCCTTCAATACGTTTTATCAACTCATTTTCTATATCTTCGGGTTCTAATATATGTATTTTTTCTATAAAATCTCTATCAAGAATATACTTATTAGTTTTTTTAACAAATTCTAGAACATTTTCATTATTTTTTTTCAGATTTTTAAGGCTTTGCTCGAAAGAACCAAAAGAGCTTTCGAAACGTCTCACGAGTAATCTACGAATTAAATTATAAAGATTTGCTTGGGATCTAAATTCTATATTTTCTTGTCTATTTTTTTCAGGAACCTTATCATAATCTTTTTCATAATGTGCGGGTTTATATACAGCGCCAGTAAATGTGCGTTCTCCCTCAATATCTGAGAAGTATTTAATAACATTTTCGTAAAAATTTAATTGATCTTTACTGAGTTCATAAAACCACTCTTGAGGGTCTTTTACTACTGATAGACTATTAATTTCATTTTGGTAAAAAGTATTGTTGATGAGATCTAATCTATTTCTACGAATAATCACTGGCTCTATGATGTCTCTGATTTGCTTAGCTAGAGATTTAGATCTTTCTTTCACAAGATTCATGTTTATTTCACTATCATCAGTATTAAAAAGTTTGTTATATTTAAATAAAGCAGTATTTCTTTTATCTTCATCAGGTGAGTTATAATTTTTATTTATGTAGCCGAGCATATCAAAATCACGTTTAAACTGCCAAAACTTCCCTGCTAAATTATCATCTAAAGAAATAGAAGAATTTTTAGGAGTAATGAAAAGTGATAGCAGTGATAGAATATCTCCTGGACTGTTATTAAAAGGCGTAGCACTCAATAAAATGACAATTTTACCACGACAAATATTTTTTAAATATTCATAGCTTTGAGTATCTTGATTTCTAAAACGATGCGCCTCATCTACTATCACTACTTCTATATCTTTTAAATTGCCTTTTGACATTTGTTCTTGTAATTTATCCAATTCTCCTAAAGACCACACTTCCCAATCGTGTAATTTGAATTGTTCTTTATACATATTCCACCCCGCATCTTTGTATCTATTATCACCTTTTAGCCCAGGAGGACAAATAATGACCCCACGTTTACGTAATTCATAAGCAATAGAACAGGCTATTATTGTTTTACCTAACCCGACAACATCTGCTAATATTACGCCATTATTTTTTTCTATAATAGCTAAAGCCTGTTTGATAGCATCAAATTGATATTTATAAGGTGTATAACCATTTTTTATAAAAATATTTTCTAATGTATCGCCAACATATTTTTTCTCAAAAACATCTAAATAAGTTTTAATAACATAAGCGTAAGCTTCGAAAGGCGTTATCTTACGAACAAGCGTATCTTTTTCTATTATTTCTATCAACTTATTCTTTTTAGCAGGTATTTCAGTGATTTTAATAGATCTATTCCATAATTCATCAAAATATTGCTCAGCTGCATCTACTCCATAATCACTTATCTCTACATTAAATTCCTCTTGATCACTCAATCCAGGTCTTGTTAAATTACTACTACCAGTTATGAATAATCTATCACGACCAACTTGATCTTGATTTAACTTAAAAATATATAACTTAGCATGGTTAGGAGAGTATGTCTTGCGTATTATCAGCCTGTCTTGCTTTATAAGATCATTAAAAAAACTTACCTGATCATAAAAATCTTTTTCATCAAAGTTATCCGTATTAATAGAATTTTTAATAGAAGCTATATAATTATTAAAAATTTTTTCATTAGAATTACTACTTACATCTGCATACTCTATTAATTGATGGTTTATCTCATCTACTTCTAGCCCCACTAGTATTTTTATAATTACATCCTTATTATTTTGTAATGATTTATATAACTCATCTAATCCGGAAAAATAGAAAAAACCAATCAAAAATTTCAATTCTACACTTCTACTAATTAGTTCTTCTAACCTCATTTTAAGAGTTATATCTTTATTTATATTTGTGATAAAATTTGTCATTTTTTTTGATTTATTTAATTATTATTCTCTTTAAATTTATCATGTATTTATTGTACAAAGAAAAATCTTTTATTTAAACGATATTTCAATAAATTAAAATTTTTCATTCCTGCTTGCTTGTTTTATTGCAAATCATTTTCCCAAGGTGTGGTGGGACAAAGCGTTTTTTAAATATAATAAGTTTAATTAATCCATAGATCATAATATCTTGTTACAAAATATATAGTTAGACACTTTTTCTACCTCCTTGGCGTTGTGCATAAAAGGATATTTTTTTAGGTAAAATTAATTAATATTTTTGGAATAAATTTTTATATAATTTTCTTTTCTTTGTCAACCACACAAAGAAAAGTGGCAAAAGAAAAGCCTCTACTGGAGATATGCGGTATTAATTCAAACTCATAATTTATTTGGAAATTATTCTATTATTAATAAAAATTTCATATAATAATTTATTATCTAAATGGCTATTTCAATTATAAATTATTATTCAAATAAATAAAAAAAGGGCAATAAAATACTGCCCTTTTTTTAAAATTTTTTAATTAGAATTATTGTGCTACTATAGTGTCTGTAGTAGTAGTGTCAGTTTCTTCTGTAATATCCATTGAAGGCTCTAGTAATGGTTCATTATCGCCTTCTTTAGGAAAGTTTACAACTTTCCATTCATTTTCGATTTTCATTAGTTCTACATAGTTTTGTGTGCCTTGAGAAGTATAAAAACATTTTTTCATATCTTGGCTATCCATATCTTCGCATTTGATGTCTGTAACATCAGGAATAATAGAATCATTTATTGTAATAGTTTCTCCCATTTGAGTAACTAAACTTTCAATCATATTTAAAGTTTCTAGTGCGGTACTGTCTGCTAATGATTTAGCAACTTCGAAATCGTTTTGTTGAACAGCTGAAATGAATTTTTCAGTTACTTGTTCAGGTGTATTAGCTTTTTTACATTGTACGAATACTAATGATACTATAGCTAATGTGATTACTAATAATTTTTTCATTTAATTTGTAGTTTAATTGTTTTTTGGGTTTTTAATATTATTCAGTAACTTGTTGAGTTTCAGCCATTGCTGCTGAATCATTTTGCATTGCTGTGGAATCGGTCATATCATTCTCTTCTTCGGTCATTTCTGGAAGTTCTTCTTCTTCATAACCAAAAGTAGTAACCATCCATTTACCATCTACTTGATCTAGTTCTACATAGTTACCATCAGATTTTTCAGTACCTTGAACTATGGTAAAAGTACATTTTACTTTGTTTTCAATTTCTTGACAATTAAGATTTTCATAATTTGCATCTGTAGGGAAGAATTCAGGATTTGAACTAACCATATTACTGATTTGATTAATTTGCTCTAAAGCATCTCCTGTAGTTACTGTTTTAGCAGTTTCGAAATCTGCTTTTACGTAAGCTGATAAAAATTTTTCTGCTACATTTTGTGGTTTTTCTTTTTGGCAACTGCTGAATGAGACAGCTATCATTGCTACAAATACTAAAATTGCTAATTTTTTCATATTTTTTTGTTTTTAGGGTTTTGACTTTGCAAAATTAATAAATACTTTTTAAATAAAAAAATTTTTTCTTTAAATATTATATATTTTTCAATTAATCATTATTTATTATTTCTTGTAAAAATATTATCAGCATAATTTTTATTTGTATGAACTGCTATAAGAAAAGATGCTGTTTTTACATTACATATTCCACCAAATCTATGCTGTATATTACTTTAATAAATGGGAGGCAAGAATAGTCCAAAAACAAGATAATATATCACTGCTCTGATAGCTAGATTATTATTCTTTTTAACAAAATAAGTCAATATTATATATAGAATCGTTATTACCAAAGCTGAAACTGCCATAATCTGATAACCAGGATATTTACTCATGATGAAAAACATAGCTGTTAAATAAAATGATTTATAAAATAAGGTAAACACTGTCCATACACTATCTATTTTGAAATTACCTCTTTTAATCTCTAGATATGCTAAAAATAATATTAAAAGTGGGAAATAAAAAATAGTTATTATTTTACCAAAACTTATACCATATCTACCTAAAGTAGCAGCAATTATATAAATTGCCACAAATATGATTTCTTGCCAATCGTATTTATCCAATTTTTTCATATCTATTTGTTTTTTGACTTTCAACGGTGCCAAAATTAGTAATTACTTATTAAATAAATAACTTTTTTTATTTAATTATGATTTTACTATTTATTTTTAGATAATGTAAGTCCATAAATAAATTCTAGCCCGATATAATTAATCTTTTGCGAAAGTGTAGCGTAGCTATTATTTATTGTTGTGAATTCGTAAGAACCAAAAGTGGGCTCAGCTGGTGAATAATGAAGAATTATATTACACTGAAAAGTATTTTGATTTTTAAGAATTTCTTGAATACCATATTTGAAATAAACACTACCTTTTATTTTGTTAGGATTTCTAAAATCTGCAGTGAACAATGTAGCATTTTCAGTAGCACTAGTAAGGTAGGTTTCTACAATTTCTGTATGATTTTTAAATAAAAAACTAACTCTAGCTCCAGCTTCTAAAATATGGAAAGTATTTTTATTATTAGGAAAACGATATGATTTCTGTATAGATATAGGAATAGTCAAATATTTTTGAGTAATATTAGATTTATTAAATTTTGTAGTAGCTGTATTAGTAGAGTCAAAATAAGGTGCATAAGCATCATCAGGTAATTCCATTTCGAAATGTAGGTCGTAAAAAGTTATTCCACCACCGATACCGAAATTAAGTCCCCAGCCTTTGTTTAAATGCAAATAATAGCTGGTTGTAGCTTCTACACCAGGCATAGGATATGATCTTAATAGTTGACAATTTAAGTTATAATAATCTATACCAATATTTTCTATTACTGCTGTAGTAAGAGAAAATTTTATTTGATTATTGTTTAACCATTTTGTAGTATCGGATTGAGCTTTTAGATTATTAATTAACAGAAAAAATGC
>JAHDSP010000558.1 GCA_018432645.1 Bacteroidales bacterium
ATAGGAAATGAAATAGAATATACTAATAAAAGTATCATTATTCGTAGTACCCATAATGCTAATGGAGTGAATGACTTTACTGGCTTCATTTTTTATTACAAAATTATTACAATTATTTTTATTTACAGAATTAATTAATTTAAAAAAAACTAAAAGCTAGTTTAAAATACTGTGTAATTAATGGTTCTATAACGTTTTGTATGGGTAAAGATTAAACTTTTTTCAGGGCTAAAGCCCACACCACTTTCATTATTATTGATAAGTGATAGGTGATAAGTGATAAGTGATGGTTAGACTAAATGAAATGTTGAGAAAAATAATAGTTTTTTATTAATTAACTTATAAACACTTTTATCTATCACTCATCGCCCATCACTAATCACTAATTACCTCTTTATTGTCTGAACTGGGATTTGTGGGATTAAAGGATTTTTGGGATTGAATTGCTTATTATTGCTTATTTGTGTGCATTTGTGGATTAATTTATTACTAATATCTTGCTAAACTCCTTATCCCATCACTAATCCCGTATCAACTAATCAACTCATCAACTAATCAACTTTAATTTCTCATTTGTGCCCATTTGTGGATTAATTTACAACAATTTAACAATTAAATTATCTAAATAATCTAATGACATCATTGAGGTTAGCATAGATTACAAGTGCTAAAAGAAATATTAGTCCCACATATTGAGCAGCTATTAAAAATTTCTCTGATGGTTTGCGACGGGTAATCATTTCTACTAATACAAATAAAATATGTCCTCCATCTAAGCCTGGAATAGGAATAATATTCAATACTGCTAACATTATAGACAAAAATGCAGTTAAATTCCAGAATGCTAACCAATCCCATTGACCTGGGAAGATTTTTCCCATTGTTATAAAACCACCCAATCCTTCATATCCTTTTATATCTTTTGAGAATATTAATTTTAATTGCTTCACATATGAAGTCAATACTTCCCAGGTTCTACTAAATCCCTTAGGTATTGATTGCCAAAATGAATATTTAAAAGATTGTATTTCAAAAAATTTAGATAAATCTGATACAGGTATTACACCAATAATACCAGTAGAAGGCACATTTACATTTAGAGCTATAGTATCATTATTTCTCAAAACCCAAAGAGTAACTTCTTGATTTTTATTTTTTTGTAATAATGCCTTTATATCTGAAAAATAAGGTACTAAGGAATCTTGAACACCTATAATATGATCTCCTTTTTGCAAACCAGCCTCCGCTGCAGCACTATTAGTGGCAACAGAATCAATAATAAAAGGAAAACGAGGTAAAAAATATTGTACAGGCTCATCTTGTTTTATCAGTTTATTCAAAAAATCAGAAGGTATAGCTATAGATACAGTGCTATCGCCACGTTGTGCTATGATAGTATTCCCTTTCTCTAAAAGTAATGTAGGTATAATTTCTGTAAATGAATTAACTGGATGCTCATCGATAGCTATGACTAAATCCCCGTTTTTCATTCCTAATGCTTGAAAAGTGCTATCTACAGCTAATCCATATTTCAATGAAGAATTAGGTAAATATTGCTCACCTACATTCCATAAAATGAAAATATTTATAATTATGGCCAAAATGACGTTCATAAGGACACCACCGAATAATATCAGGAAACGTTGCCAGGCTTTTTTACTTCTAAATTCCCATGGTTGAGGTTCTTTCTTTAGGTGTTCAGTGTCCATGCTTTCATCTACCATACCAGCTATCTTAGTATAACCTCCTAATGGTATCCATCCGATGCCGTATTCAGTGCCTTTATAATTAAATTTTAATAAGCTAAATTTATAATCAAAAAAGATATAAAACTTTTCTACTTTTACTTTAAAAATTTTTGCAAATAAAAAATGTCCAAATTCATGTACTAAGACTAATATGCTTAGTGAAAAAAGTAATTGAAGGATTTTAATCAAAACTACCATAAGTTTATTTTATTTGTTTAATGATTTCTTTTGTTTTTTGTCTAACTTCTGCATCAATATTTATCAATTGTTCTAAATCTGATATAGGAGCAGGATTAACTGTTTCTAATGATTTCACTACTACTTGATACATCATATTAAATTTAATTTCATTATTTAAAAAAGCCCTCACAGCGACTTCATTAGCAGCATTAAGGGCACATGGCATTATGCCACCTACTTTCAAAATATCATAAGCTAATTGCAAATGTGGGAAAAGCTTCAGATTTGGTTTTTCGAAAGTAAGAGAATGTAGCTCAATAAAATCTGGAGTAGCAATATTAGTAGGCAATCTGTAAGGATAAGTAAGAGAATACAAAATAGGTATTCTCATATCTGGAATTCCCAACTGTGCTTTTATAGAGCCATCTACAAAAGCAACCATCGAATGTATTATAGATTCTGGATGTATTACAACATCAATATTTTCGGGATTAATGCCAAAGAGCCAATGAGCTTCTATCACTTCGAACCCTTTATTCATCATAGTAGCAGAATCGATAGTAATTTTATCTCCCATTTGCCAACTTGGATGAGAGAGTGCCTCATTAATAGTTATAGAATCGAAATCTTCAGCATTACGATTTTTAAAAGGGCCACCAGAGGCAGTTAAAATAAGTTTGCTCACAGTATTTAAATTTTCACCTTGCAAACATTGGAATATCGCAGAGTGCTCACTATCTATAGGTACTAGAGAAGCATTATTAGTTTTAATAGCTTTAAATAACAGCTCTCCAGCAACTACTAAAGCTTCTTTAGTAGCTAATGCCATTCTTTTACCTGCTTTAGCTGCTCTCAATGTTGGTTGCAAACCAGCAAAGCCTACCAAAGCTATTACGAGCTCATCAATGTTTTCACTTTCAGCTACATGATTTATAGATTCTGCTCCAGCAAATACTTTAATATCAGTATCTTTCAATGATTCTTTTAGAGTTAAATATAAAGTTTCGTTATTGATAACTACTGTATTAGGATTATATTCTAATGCTTGTTTGATGAGTAGATCTACATTATCATTGGCAGTTAATGCTTCTACACTGAATACATCAGGAAACATTCTGACAAGGTCTAGAGTTTGTCTACCAATAGAGCCAGTAGAACCTAATATCGATAAACGTATTTTTTCACTCATTGCCAAAAATTTTCTGGATTTACAGCATCACCATTTAAAAATACAGATATTTCTATAAATGAATTTGTAGGCTTTGCTACACCTATGATTTCATTAGTTTTCACATTAGTACCTATACCTACATTGACTTTGGCTAAATTTTTGTATATTGAAATCATATTATTTTTATGTTGTATGATTACTTGCTTGGCATTAAGACTAGAAATGTAACTAGTATCTATCACAATTCCGTCGTTCATAGCTTTAATGTTTTCAGAGGCTTTTGTAAGTAATCGGATAGATTTAGGTGATGGATTTTCATTAAATTTTTTTGTTATTTGGATATTACTCAGAGGTAGAGATAATTTTATTTTTTTTAAATTCAAATTTTCGGGATTAAAATAAAATGCTCTTAAAGTTTTATTGTAATTAGTATCTAATGTAATCAATAGATTATGTAAATTTTTATAATAAACTTCTCTTTGTTCTAAAATATCAACAAGGCTATCAGTTTTTTTAGCTAAATTATATGCCATTTCTTTTTCTTTGATATCACCATAGCCAGGTATATATTGCCTGAGAGGTGTATAAGCTATTAAAATAGTCGTTAAGACAATTAATATTAATATAAATAAGGCTAGAAATAATAAAAATCTCAGTCTAGTCAAATAAATAGAAAATATGACCTCTAAATTATCTATTCTTCGTAAAATCAATAAATACGGATGTCTGAAATTTCTAAATAATTGCTTTGGAGTAAATTTAAAATATTTTTTCACTACGTAGATATTGCTTTTTCAATTTGCAAATTTCGTAAAAATAAATTAAATGGTTCTATAACGTTTTGAGTTGGTAAAGATTAAAATATACTAATTTTATTAAAATGAATTTTATTTATTACTGGATAATCAAGTATTAACCAAAAAGTTCTCAAAGAAAGCACAAAAAACACAGAGAATAATAGAATTAAAAAACTTATATCTGGCACTTTGTGAACTTTGTGTAATATCTTCGTGCCCTTTGTGGTAAAATAATTTATCCACAATTAACGTTATAGAACCAATTAAATCATAATATAATATCTATTTGCACATTAATAATTTTTTTATAATTTTGCAAAATAAAAGGGCTCCGTAGCTCAATTGAATAGAGCATCTGACTACGGATCAGAAGGTTGTGGGTTTGAGTCCCTCCGGAGTCATTAAAAAAACGGTGATTAATTTTAACACTTAATAAATTAATCACTGTTTTGTATTTTAAAAGAATAGCTTTACTAGCACATTCACAAAATAACTTAGTTATTAGTTAAACGCATTATTCAATAAAATTGTATTTTTGTAAAAAATGTTTATATATTTGTAAAAAAATTGTTTATAAGAATGTTTTATATTTGTTGTGTAAATAAGACATTATGGGCAATTTTAAACAAATTATTGGTCAAGAGAAGGGCTGACCACCCAGTATGAAAGAAAATAACTAAAGTGGAGTTCAGAAACCACTAAAAAAACGGGGCGGAATCCGAAAAGCCATATGAGTAGGAAGATTTTAAAAAACAAAAATTTATGAAAAATAAAATTGTTTATTTGTTAATTTTATTTGCCTTACTTACTTCTTGCTCACAGAGTAAAAAGGTAGAAGGTGAATGGCAATTCTTATATATAACACCTATTGATAGCATTAAATCAGAAGGTGACTTACTTGCTTTTGCTTGGTTGAATATTCTTGCTGATACATCAATTATAACTTTTAGGAATGACTCGCTTTTTGTTAATAACCTTTTTCAATCTAAATACAAATTGAAAAATAGTGCAATATATTTTAAAGAGGGAGATTCTTTAATAAAGGCCTATGACTACATCATCAGTAATGATACTTTAATTTTAGAAAACTCTACTGATAGCGTAATAATTAAAATGAAGAAAAAAAGCTCATAACACAAGGCTATAAGCAAGTGGGCAGAAAGTGCTAATTTGATAGGTATTGCTTATAATAAACTTTATCGTAACTTGAAAATAATTATATTCCTGATTATAGGGATAAATTTAATTGGAAAATATCAATGTAATAAAACAGGCAATTATCATTATGGAGACTCTACTTATTATTTTGACACTACTGTAATTGTTACCATTACAAAAGAAAAAAATTTTTTAATCAATATCCTTGATGTAACATTAAAGATTAATACAAATGGTGAATTCGGAGGTGGTTTATATCCTGATTGTGCATATCATGGTTTTGGTGTCTATTTTATTAATGATAGTGTTTTAATACATATCAAGACGGATTAGGCTGTTTTACTTCACTTAATTATAAAGGAAAGAAAATATAAAAAGAATAATTTTTATTAAAATTGGCATTTAGATAATAAAGTTTTTTAAACATTTTGTAATAAAAGAATACCTTTACAATAATTAGTAAGCTCGAGCAATACCGCATTGGGAAATGATTTGTAATAAAACAAGCAAGCAGGGATGGGAAGAAGGGTTTACACTGTTTGAGCAAGCTAAAGCTTGCGAGTTTGTAAACCCCAAAGGGTGATTGCGTAGTTTTATCAAATCATTTCCCCCGCGGAGACTTTTCTTTTGTTACTTTTCTTTGTGTAGTTGACAAAGAAAAGTAAATTAAGTAAAAATTAATTTAAAATCAAATTAGATTCTTAAAAAATTTAGCTACTACTAGCACATTCACAAAATATTTTAAAAGAAAATAATATCTAATTTGTGATCACAGCATCATCTATGCTTTTAAAACCTTGTCCAATGACCTCACTAGCATCTACTACAGTCATGAAAGCAAGTGGATCTATTTGTCTAATATAACTTTTCAGCATTTCTACCTCTCTACGATTAACAACAGTCATTATCATTTGTTTATCACTACCAGAGTATAACCCTTTTATAGGAATTAAATTGCCACTCCTATCTAAATCTAAAAGAATTTTATTTTTTATCTCTTCAGTTTTATCAGATATAATTAAACAAGCTTTTTCGTAACTTACACCTTCAATGATCATATCTACTACTCTGCCTGTGAGATAAATTATTATCCAAGAATAGAAAGGAATTCGCCAATCCTCAAAAGCTATAAAACCTGCTAAAACAATTATAGAATCAACAATGATTAACAATTGTCCTACAGGAATACGAGTATATTTATTTAATATCATAGCGATGATATCTGTACCACCTGATGTTGCTTTAGATTTGAATATTAAACCCAGTCCGATACCTAATATTATTCCTCCAAAAATAGCAGATACTAGTGGATCATCTTTTAATAATGGTTCATAACCCCAAGTAAACTCTAATAATGAAATCCATCCCGACAATGATAATGAACCAACTATAGTTTTTATGCCAAATTTAGCACCCAATATTTTCATACCTATTAATATCAATGGTATGTCTATGCTTAACCCTGTAATACCTATTGGAAAATTAAATAAATGGTGTAAAATAATAGATATACCATAAACTCCTCCTGGAGCAAATTTATATGGAGAAATAAACATTACAAATCCTACTGCCATGATAAATGTTCCCAATAAGATATAACTATATGCTTTAAACCATTCTTTTGAAAATAACTTCTCTTTAGTAACGTATGCCATTTTTTAAAATTTTTTGCAAAATTAATCTTTTAGAGGGAGATTAAGAAACTAATAAAAAAATCATTTTTACAAAATATCAATATTTTTATATATTTGCAAATCAATATTCTGCTTATAAACTACAATATTGCGAAAAATGAAAAAATGTTTTTATTTTCTTATAATATTTATTATTACAAATAATTTCTTAATAGCACAGATAGACTGGAATAATAGAGAAGCAAATTTATATGCTAAACATTATTTATCTAAGCTCAGCTGGGATGAAAAAATAGCACAGTTGATATTTCAAGGAATCAAAATAGATGCAAATGATACAAAAATATATAAAAGACTTAAAGATCAATTAGATACATTATGCCCAGGTGGAATAATTTTACTAAAAATGAGTTCACAAGATTATGAAAAATTAAGAGATATTACAGATAAATGTGATAAACCACCTATTATATTCTCAATGGATGGAGAATGGGGATTAGGTATGAGATTTACAAATTTCAAATCGTTACCAAGATTTATGACAATAAGTGCTACAGGTAATGATAGTTTATTTTATCATTATGGGAATATCATTGGTAAACATTTCTCATTAGCTTCGATACCTATTAATTTCACTCCTATTTTAGATATAAATGATGAGCCACTTAATCCAGTTATTGGCACTAGAGCAATATCAGATGAGCCATTAGAAGTAATGACAAGAGCTGAATTATTTATTGATGGACTAAATGAATATAAAGTGTTACCTGTCATTAAACATTTCCCTGGTCATGGTAATACTACTACTGATTCACATTATAATTTGCCATTCCTAAATATGCCTATAGATGTTTTCGAATCTAAACATCTTTTACCTTTCACATATTTCATTAATAAAGATGTTCCTTTTTTAATGGTCGGACACCTTAGCTATCCAGCATATACTCATGATAGCCTGCCAGCCACTGTCAATCCTATAATTACTAAAAATTTATTGCGAGATACATTACATTTTAATGGATTAGTATTTTCTGATGCTCTAAATATGAAAGCTTTAGCTCAGCTGCCATATGACTCTATGATAATAAAAGCACTACAATCAGGTATTGATATTCTCCTTTTACCAGATAATCCATACAGAGTGGTTTCTATTATTAAAAAAGCTGTTAAAGAAAAAAAAATTGATTCATTAGAAATAGAAAATAAAGTTAAAAAAATTTTAATAGCAAAATACTTTATTATTAACGAATTTCCACTAAATAATTATAAACATTATCTAACTGATAAATATATAAATTTATGCAATAATGAAATAGACAGTTTATCTCAAATTATATACTCAAAAGCTATAACTTTATTAAAAAATGATAATGCCCTTCCTCTCAAATATGATTATGGCAAAGTAGCTATGCTAAATATTGTAAATAATAAACCACCTTATGTAGACTCAATATGGTCTAGATATTTCTATTTCGATAATTATTCGCTCAGAGATACTACATTATTAAAAAATAACTTAAATAATTATGATTTATTCATAGTAAATTTATTCGTCGGCTCTATGAATAGCAACAATGGTAGAGATAGCCTAACAATTGACTGGTTAGAAAAATTATCTAATAGACATAAAATAATCTTAAATATCATAGGACAACCCTTTATCTTAGCTAAATTTAAAAATCCTGACAATTTCACTGCCATCACAACTACCTACGACATTGATTCAATAGCAATCTCAATGTTAGCAGAAAAATTAGTTGGTAATAGCCCTTTCGAGGGTAAACTACCAATAGCAATAAATGAAAATTTCTATAAAGGGCTAGGACTACATACAAATATTTTATCTAATATTATCAAATTTAATAATCCTCCATTAGGTAATATTACTGCTGTAGATGATATAATGCAGCAAGCTTTACTAGATAGTACCTTCCCTGGTGCAGTAGTATTGGCTATCAAAGACAAACAAATTATTTATTACAAAACATTTGGCAAAGAAACATACGATACCCAAGCAACAAAAATAAATAGATATACAATTTTTGATTTGGCTTCACTCACAAAACCATTAGCTACTACCCTTGCAATTATGAAATTATATGAAGAAGGTAAAATAGATTTGCAAGCTCCGATTTATAAATATATTCCAGAATTACATAATACAAAAATTGGGAAAATTAAAATAGATCGTATTATGACACATTCTGCTGGCCTTCCACCATTTATCAATTTTTTTGAAATTTATAATCCTACAAAATATCCAGAATTATACTCTAAAATTCCTAATACGAATTATTATCAAGTAGCAGATAATATATTTGTTAATAAAGCCATAAAAGATAGCATTATTAATTACCTAAAGACAAACATTACTCCTAATCCCAATATAGGAGTTGTATATTCCGATATTGGTTTTATATTACTGAAATTTGCTATCGAGAATATTACTAAAATGCGACTAGATGAATATATAAATGAAAATTTTTATAAACCATTAAATATTAAAAGATTATGCTATGTACCATTAAATAAATATGATAAAAAAGAAATAGCACCTACTGAATATGACAGCATATTTAGAAAACAACTTATATGGGGACATGTGCATGATGGCAATGCAGCATTATTAGGAGGCATTTCTGGACATGCTGGCCTCTTTGGTAATGCAGAATCAATAGCAATAATACTACAAATGCTATTAGATAATGGTGAATATGGAGGAGTAAAATTATTGAAACCAGAAACAATACAAAAATTCACATCTGTATATTTCGATAAAAATAGAAGAGGCTTAGGCTTTGATAAACCTGCATTAAATAATCAAGAAAGTCCTGCATGTGAACTGGCTTCACCATATAGTTATGGACATTATGGATTTACTGGTACAATGTTTTGGGTAGACCCACAATATGATTTAATATATGTATTTTTATCAAACAGAGTATATCCAACTGCTAAAAATACAAAAATTTCTAAAAATTCTATTAGAACAAAAGTACAACAAGCCATTTACCAAGAAATAATAAATTAATAGGGCGAAAGATTTAAGCGGAGTGGAAATGGGAGTTAACATTTCTTTGTTACACTTTAAATATTTTATGATTTAAATTAATTTTATTAATTTTGTACAAATTTTATAATTATGAAGGAATTATTAGAAAACATTGATAAATACTTGGCTCTACCCAAGGATCATAAGCGTGATTTCCTAGATGAGCTATATGAATACCTCGTTAATAACAATGCTACTGCAGTAGATTACCAAAAAGTAAAAATTCAATCTACCTCAGCCATCTGTCCAGATTGTAGAAGCGAGAATGTTATAAAAGCGGGCAAAAGAAATGGCAGACAAGTTTACAAGTGCAAAACCTGCGGCTATCAATTTCGTGAGACTGCTCGCACCTTTGTTTATCGCATGAGAAAATATCCATTAATGCTCGATTACATGAGATGTATGCTCGAGGGTAAAAGTCTGCGAGCTTGTGCTGATGAGGTTGGCATTTGTTTGAAAACAAGTTTTGAATGG
>JAHDSP010000397.1 GCA_018432645.1 Bacteroidales bacterium
CATTTCATTTAACATAGAAGCTTTAGCTTTACGAGCATGATAGTTATGCCCTTTTTGATGTTCTTTTTTTAATAATTTCCCATTACACGGCATGAAATTTAAATGTATGCTAGACATACTCATAAAAATAGATAACTGTATTCTTTCTTCATTGAAATATTTGTGTTCAAATATTTTTTCTATCACTACAACTTCACCAAAAGCTGGAGAATAAATCGCATCATCTAGAGGAGCTTCTACTATTTTTTTGGGCTTTCTAAAAAATAGTACAACCCATAAAATTAATATTATTGCACAAATAATTGCTAATATTTTGATAAAAAGATATATAGGTAGCAAAGCCAATCCAGTAGCTAATAAAGAAAAAATAAGAATACTCACTGCAATGTTGCTATAACCGCTAGGATGAATGCTTTTACTCATAAATTGCTAAAATAAAATGATTAACAAATTCAAAAAGGTTACAAAAGGGACAGTAAATAAAATGCTATCTAATCTATCTAGCATACCACCATGCCCTGGTAGAATATTTCCACTATCTTTAACTCCGATTTCACGTTTTAGCTTAGACTCTAATAGATCACCAATAGTAGCTAAAAAAGGAATTATAGCCACTATCCAATACAAGTCTGTACGTTTCTCAATAAAGCTAAAATATGCAATAAATATTATATAGGTCAATATCGCTCCGTAAATGACCCCTTCACTAGTTTTTTTAGGAGAAATATCTTTAGCTAGTGTGTGCCTACCTAATAAAACTCCCATCACATATGCCATGGTATCGAATACCCAGATACCTACAACTGTAAGTAATAAATAATTAAAAGTATTTAAAAATTGTACAGATATTATTGGAATTATTATCCAAAAAAATAAAAAAGATAAAAATTTAAAAAAATTATTTATTGATATTTTAGAATAAAATAATAAATAAATTATCTCTAATAGTAAAAATATAAAAAACGGTGTAATTAGAAACACAATAAAAGAACTAATAGTAGCAAAATTATTAACTGCAATATTAAAAAAAGAGAAATCATTAAATTTAAAATAAATTAATAATTGAAACATTATCAATAAAATGCCAGCAATAGCTGTAGTGATAGTAAATAATTTTTTTTCATTAGAATCAGTATTTATCAATTTTATCAGCTCATAAGCAGCTATCGAGAAGAACAAATAAGTAACAATAGTAAGTACCCAACCGCCAAAATAAATGGCAGCAAGCCACAAAGAACCATAAATAATGGCAGACAGAGATCTTTTAGGAAGATCCGAAAATTTTTTATTTTTATTAACCTCCTCTGCCATGAAAAATGATTTTTTTAATAATTAAGAATTTTTTATTTCATTATTATTTAAATTATCATTAGTATGATTATTACTATCAGATTCATTAGCATTTTGTCCATTATTATTATTTTCAGGTTCTATGAATATTTCACTATCAGGATCTGGCCAAGGGCGTTGTCCTAAGATTGCTTCTACATCTTCTCTAAATATAACTTCTTTTTTAAGCAATTGTTGAGCAATCTGGCTAAGTTGGTCTTTATGATTAGAAATAATATCAAAAGCTAATTTATAAGCTTCATTAATAATTTTTTTAGCTTCTACATCAATTTTTTCAGCAGTTTTTTCACTATAAGGTTTTTGATAACCAAAGAATTCATCAGGTTGAGAATTATAGAAACTAAGAGTACCAATTTCTTCAGAGAATCCATAGTAAGTAACAGCAGCATAAGCTTGTTTAGTAACTATTTCTAAATCATTCATAGCACCACTACTCACATCGCCAAAGAATATTTGTTCAGAAACTCTACCACCGAGAGCAGAAGCCATTTCGTGGAGTAATTGTTCTTTAGTAATTATATTTCTTTCAGTAGGTAAATACCAAGCAGCACCAAGAGCTTTGCCACGAGGAACTACAGAAACTTTCACTAAAGGATAAGCAAATTGTAGAAACCAGCTCACAGTAGCATGTCCAGACTCATGAAAAGCAATAATTTTCTTTTCTTCAGGAGTAATAATTTTATTTCGTTTTTCTAAACCACCAATAATGCGATCTATAGCATCATTAAAATCAGACATATCTACAGAATTTTTATTTTTACGTGCTGCTATTAGAGCTGCCTCATTGCATACATTAGCTATATCAGCACCAGAGAAACCAGGTGTCTGACGAGACAATATTTTAATGTCCACATCATTAGATAATTTAAGAGGTCTTAAATGAACTTTAAAAATTTCTTCTCTTTCCTTTAATTCAGGTAAATCTACATAAATAGTTCTGTCAAAACGTCCTGCACGAAGGAGAGCTTTATCGAGCACATCAGCTCTATTCGTAGCTGCCATAACAATGATTCCAACATTAGCACTAAATCCATCCATTTCAGCTAATAATTGATTAAGAGTACTTTCACGTTCATCATTAGCACTTGTTATTAAAGTTTTGCCTCTAGCTCTACCAATAGCATCTATTTCATCAATAAAAATGATACAAGGAGCTTTAGCTTTAGCTTGTTCGAAAAGATCTCTTACTCTTGCAGCACCTACACCTACAAACATTTC
>JAHDSP010000127.1 GCA_018432645.1 Bacteroidales bacterium
TAATTTCCTTATTTCTGATTCATTTAATTTATTGATAAAAGCATCAGCATCCCATTTATTTGTTATATTATTTTGAATACAAAACTCTACAGCTAAAAGTAATTTTTCAGGTCTTTGTTTTTTTACATTTTCAGCCCATTTAGTGCCTTCGAGCACCCCAATATATTTGCCATTATCACCAGTTTGTAAACCTACTCCGCCTTCTGTAATAAGCCCGAGTAGAGTAATGTCTCCTGGCTTTAATGAATTGCGATATTTTTCTAATTCATTTTTATATTTTTCAATATTTTTGCTAGTAGAGATTTTATCCCACCAATTATCTAAAAGGGGCTGAACCTTACTAAAATATTTATTTGCAATTGTTTTATTTGTTTCATTAGGGATAAAAAAAACATTGTTTGGAGCTATTTTATACAAATTTATATCTTCCTCATAAATAATAGGATTTAGAAAATCTTTTTTACCGTCTTTGAAGTAAAAATTATAGTTATTATCTTCATTCTTTTTTTGAACAATGATTATTGCAGTGTCCACCATAGGAGCATCGAAGGGGTTGCCAGTATCGTAAATCTCTAAAATTTTATTTTTTAATAAAAGTTCTCTCAAATTTTTCTTTGTTTGAATAGTCCAGTAAGTTTTAGATGTTATAAATGATAGTATGCCATTATCTTTAAGTATTTCAATACCTTTAAAAATAAAATGCGAATAAAAGTCGTCGGCAAATCCATAAAATTTTTTTAATATTTCTTTGTAATTTTCGTTAGAACCTTTTGTACTTATATACGGTGGATTGCCAATTACTATATCGAAGCCGTCATTGATGCCAAACATCCATTTGGGGTCGAACCAGTCGGCAGAAGCATTGGGGTCGTAAAGATCAAAATTTGCAATTTTTTCAGAAATTTTAATAATATATTCACTCTCAATTTGCTTTTGTAGAATTTTTAATTTATGTTCATATTTTTTAATTTCATTTCTAATATCATTAATTTTAATTTTATTTTTATTTTTTTTTATTTTTTCTATATCTCCATAAATTGTTTTTTGTTCGACTACTTTTATATTTTCTGGTTCTTTAATAACATCTTGTAATAATAAGTTTAGTTCTTCAATTTTGTTTTGAATCTCAGATATTTCATTTTTATTTATTTCTGTTAAAGAATCTTTTACAAGATCTGCAAGTTTTTTTCTATAATCTTTATCATAATCTTTGTATTTCAATTTTTCATAACGTGTTTTAGCACTAAAATATTTATGATGTACCTCATTTAGTTTTTTTTGTAATTCAATAATTTCTTTATTTTGATGTAATGAATTTTGAAAAATTAATCCAACTTTTGGAAATTCTAATCCAATCAAGGTATTAGCAGATACAAATCTAGTTTCCAAATTTGGTAGAGCTCTAATGCCTAGATTGTCTCGTGTTTCATCTACTTTTTGGTCTATAACTAGTGAGATAAAAAAACGAAGTTTAGAGATTTGGATTGCTATTGGCTGTATGTCCACCCCATAGATACAGTTTTCTATAAGGTAAAGTTTACGGGCATAATCGGGATAGTTTATGCTTTCGTCGAACATTTCATTTAACTCTTTTAATTGTTCATCTCTTTGACTTTTAATTTCTTCCTTAAAAATTTCTTTAGATTTTTCAATTACTTTATTATATTGCAAATCATACCAATGTTTGTTTTCAGGATCTAATTTTTGCAATGCATAAACTATTTTGTGCAAAGCTCCCATAGGAAAAGCACCAGAGCCACAAGCGGGATCTAAAATCTTGATTTTGTCTAAAGCATCTATTATATCCTTTTTCTCTGTTTCAGAGAAATCAATGCTTTTTTCAGAATA
Organism: Bacteroidales bacterium; assembly: GCA_018432645.1. Classification (GTDB taxonomy): domain Bacteria; phylum Bacteroidota; class Bacteroidia; order Bacteroidales; family DTU049; genus DTU049. The sequence continues at coordinate 1,849 of JAHDSP010000127.1, forward strand.
TGAA
>JAHDSP010000368.1 GCA_018432645.1 Bacteroidales bacterium
GTTAATCTATTCTCATTCATGAATTCATAAAGATTGTCTAAAAATTCACGTTTCCCTTCTTTGGTCAGAGACAGCATTTCTTCTATTACTTCGGCTGTATATTCCATAAAATTATGTTTTTTGCAAAATTAATAAAAATATTTAATACTTAATTTTAAACATAAATGTTGTTTTTCAAAAGAGAGTGAGAAAATTTTAAAATTTTCTCACTCTCTTACCTTATCCCTACAGTAACTATTTTATATAAATAAACATCTCTCTATTTCCCTTTAAACTGTTCTTTTATTCTACCTTTCAGATATCTTAATAATTTTTTTATAAAAATTATCTTTTTAATTGTTTTAATATAATAAAAACATAAGCAAATAAAAAGTATAAATATAATACTACAAACATTATTATGTGAGCATTTGATATAGCAGATTTCATATTAAAAACTGCAATATAAATTATAAAAAATATCAAAACCGTTAAAAGTCTCACCACATCGATAGCTAAATAAACTATAGGTTTATTTTTTAATAAATTTTTTTTATAATTAATAAAAAGTATTACACATAAGAAGACTAAAAAATTAACAAACCAAAATATCATTATTGTTATGTCTATAGGTTTAAAAATTATCCATAACAGAGGTAATACAATGCTAAAAACAGAAAAAATACTAAAATATTTCCACATTAATGTTTGTTTTTTATCAACTCTCTGATACCAATATATATAGCTATTATTGTGGCTATTACACCAATTATACTTGTATATAAATTATTTGTATTATACTTGTTATCAAACCATTTACCTAAATATGCTCCACCTACGATTATCACTAACATTTGTATTGCTAGGTTACTATATTTTATGTATTTATCTAGATTTTCTTTTTTCACTAAAAAAATTAATTAGACAAATCATTCATTGAACATTTACCATTAAATCTAGCACCAGTATGTATTGATAATTTTGTAACAGTAATATCGCCTTCTAATATAGCTGTTTCTTTCAAAATTAGAATTTCTGAAGCCTCAATGTTTCCTTTTACAGTGCCATTAATTTCAATTGTATTTGCTGTAATATTACCATTTATTGTAGCCGTTGACCCTATAATTATTCTTTTATTAGACTTAATATTACCATTCACTATCCCATCAATTCTAAGATCATCATCTGTTGATAGATCTCCGTTTATATTCGTAGTTTCACCTATTAGATTTACTTTACTCATCACTACTTCAGGAACATTTTTTGCCATAACTTTTTATTTTTAAGATATTTGCAAAATTAAAACAAAATTATTATACATAATTGTTATATCATTTTTTGTATATTAACTATTTTATCATAATCTTCAGCAGATAAAAAACCTAGTAATATAGTAGCTTCTTTTAAAGATATGTTTTCATCATATGCTTTTTTAACTATTATACAGGTTTTATCATATCCAATGATAGGTGTCAGGACAGTAGCCATCATTAGAGAATTATTTAGATGCATATTTATTCTATCAATATTAGGTAGTATACCTATCACACATTTATCGCAGAATGAATTACATGCATCAGCCATCAAATTAGCAGATTTTAAAAAATTATTAATAATCATAGGCATGAAAGTATTAAGTTGAAAATGCCCATTCATACCACCAATATTAATAGCTAAATCATTACCTATTACTTGAGCACAAACCATAGTAAGTGCTTCTGCCTGAGTAGGATTTACTTTACCAGGCATAATGCTAGAGCCAAGCTCATTAGCTGGTAATATTATTTCTCCTATTGCACATCTAGGACCACTAGCTAAAAAACGAATATTATTAGCAATGTGAAATAAACTAACTGCTGTATATTTAAGTGCTGCGCTGGCAGCCACTATAGCATCACGCGTAGATATGCCTTCGAATTTATTACTTGCAGGTTTAAAAGGTGAATTAGTATATTCTGAAATTTTTTTACAAATTTCTATATCAAAATTTTTGGGTGCATTAAGTCCAGTACCAACAGCTGTACCTCCGATAGGCAATTCAACTAAATGTGTTAGAGATTGCTCTATAGTTTTAATATTATAATCTAGCTGAGAAGCATATCCCGAGAACTCTTGACCTAGTGTTAGTGGCACAGCATCCATAGTATGAGTACGTCCTGTCTTTATGATATTTTCGAACTCTTTACTTTTGATATCAATTGCTTCTTTTAATTTTTTCAGTGCAGGAATAGTTTTGTTAACTAATACTGTATAAGCTGCTATATTAGATGCTGATGGAAAAACATCATTTGAAGATTGACTTTTATTAACATCATCATTAGGATGGAGAATTTTTTCTTTATCATCTAATTTACCTCCATTAAGCACATGAGCTCTATTAGCAATAACTTCATTAATATTCATATTAGTTTGTGTACCAGAGCCAGTCTGCCATATTACAAGTGGGAAATTGTCATCTAATTTGCCTAATAGTATCTCATCACAAACTTTCATTATTAATTCAGCTTTTTTATGATTTAAAATGCCAAATTTTTCATTTGTGCTAGCAGCAGCTTTTTTAATTATGGCTAATGCTTGTATTATTTCTTTTGACATCAGCTCTGAACCAATTTCAAAATTAAGTCGACTACGCTCTGTCTGAGCTCCCCAATATTTATCTGCAGGAACTGCTATTTCGCCCATAGTATCTTTTTCTATGCGTTTTATATCGTTATTCATTGTTTTAATTTTTTTGATTTAGCAAAAATATAAAAAAATTTTTTGGTTCTATAACGTTATTTGGGTTATATTATTTAACCACAAAGGGCACAAAGATATTACACAAAGTTCACAAAGTACCATTATTAATCTTTTTAATTCTATCATTCTCTGTGTTCTTTGTGCCTTCTTTGAGAACTTTGTGGTTAATATTCAACTGTTCAATAATAAATAAATTTCATTTTTTATAAATTACTCTTTTTTAATTTTTACTCATACAAAATGTTATAGAACCAAAATTTTTTTAATTCTAATATTAAAATTACTATGTAATTTTGTAAAAAAATGAATTCTTATATTTCAGACATTATAGAGATAGAAGCTAATGCTATTAGAAACATTCCAATGGAGAATAAATATACAGAGGTTATTGATTTAATATATGAACAAATACATATAAAACATGGTAAATTAATCACCTCTGGTATGGGTAAAGCTGGGCAAATAGCTCTGAATATAGCTACTACCTTTAGTAGTACTGGTACTCCAGCGATATTTTTACATCCTGCAGATGCGCAACATGGCGATTTAGGTGTCATCCAGAATAATGATATTTTATTATTGATATCTAATTCTGGCAAAACAAACGAAATATTGCAATTAATAGAATTGGCTAATAGATTAGTTCCCAATATACCAATAGTAGTCATTACGGGCAATGAAAATAGTGAATTGGCTAGCAAAGCTAATATATCATTATTTACAGGCAATCCTCCAGAAGTATGTCCACTAGGACTCACTCCTACTACATCTACAACAGTAATGACTGTCATCGGAGATATTTTAGTAACTTTGATGATGAAAAAAATTAATTTTACTGCAGAAGAATATGCTAAACGCCATCATTCTGGCTATTTGGGAGAAAAATCTAAAATGTATATTAGTAATAATAATAAGTAAATATTATGTGGTTAATAGCTGGCCCTTGCGTGATAGAAGATGATAAAATGCCTTTCATAGTGGCTGAAGAGCTCTTAAAAATTGCTAATGAATTAGATTTGAATTTTATTTTTAAAAGTAGTTACTTAAAAGCTAATCGCTCAAAAGTAGATAGTTTCAGAGGAATACCTAGAATTAATGCTCTAGAAATTTTAAAAGAAATACATAATGCATATAAACTACCTGTGATAACAGATGTACACGAAAGTTGGGAATGCGAAGAAGTAGCTCAATATGTAGATTATTTACAAATACCAGCCTTTCTGTGTAGACAAACTGAGCTACTACTATCTGCTGGTAAAACTGGTAAACCTATTAATATAAAAAAAGGACAATTTATGTCTGCGGAAAGTATGCAATTTGCTATTGATAAAGTAAAATCTACTGGCAATAATAATATTTTTTTAACAGAAAGAGGGTCAATGTTTGGTTATTATAATTTAGTAGTAGATATGACAGCTATACCACGTATGAAATCCTTTGGTTATCCAGTTTTGATAGATATTACTCATAGTGTACAAATGCCTAATCACAATGATGGAGTTACTCATGGGCAGAGAGACTATGTACCAACTATTGCTCTAGCTGGCATAGCAGCAGGTGCTGATGGCATCTTTATGGAAGTACATCCAGATCCCCAGTCTGCTCTCAGTGATGCTGAAACTCAATGGCCTCTAAATAATGCTTTTGATCTATTGAAAAAAATAAAAAATTTATATTCATCGGTTAATAATTTATAAATATGAAAAAATATTGGTTTTCTTTTTTATTATTTGTTTGTCCATTGTTAATATTTTCGCAAGCTATAACTATTGCTGAACCCCGTTCTATGGCTAATAGTTCTGAAAAGTTTATAGGACAGAGTTACGATATCAAATATCATAGATTATACATAAATGTTAATCCCGGTTCAGGTGATATTAATGGTTATGTTTTAACAAAATTCATTCCTTTAGTAAATGCAGATACTATTGATTTCGATGCTAATAGTTGTTTGGAAATAGACTCTGTCATTTATCATGGTAATGAGGTTACATTTTCTCACGATAATAAAAAACTATTAATATCAAATTTATCATTAATTTCTCAAAATTTAGATAGCATAATAGTATATTATCATGGCACACCACAGGCTAGCGGTTTTGGTTCATTCTATTCTTCTACTCAGTGGTTATGGACTTTGTCTGAACCATATGGTGCTCCAGATTGGTGGCCATGCAAAAATGACTTAAGTGACAAAATAGATTCTATAGATATTTTTATAGAACATCCATCCAGTTATGTAGCAGTAGCAAATGGATTAGCAAAAGACACAATAGATTTAGGTAATAGCAGAACTTTAACTCATTGGAAACATAAATATCCGATAGCTGCTTATCTTGTAGCTATTGCTGTTGCCCAATATCAATACTTTAACACTAATGTTTCACTACGAGATGGTGATTTGAGAATAGATAATTATGTGTTGAGCTCTGCATATAACAATGCACAAAATGCAATGACAAATTTTAGCAAAGTAATAAAATTTTATGATTCATTAATAGCTCCTTATCCATTTATGAATGAGAGATATGGACATGTTCATTTCGGATGGGGCGGTGGCATGGAGCACCAAACAGTAAGCTTCGTAGGAAGTTTTGATTATGAGCTTTTAGCACATGAATTGTTACATCAATGGTATGGAGATGCCGTTACTTGTGGTTCTTGGCATGATATATGGTTGAATGAAGGTTTTGCTACATATTTCACTGCTTTATCTCAAGAGAAATTTTCCCCTCAAGATTTTACAAATTGGAAAGACTATTCTATAAATTTTATTACATATTTGCCATGTGGGTCAGTATATGTGTATGATACTACTTCTGTAGATAGAATTTTTAACTCTCGCCTCAGCTATAGAAAAGCTGCCTATGCATTACATATGCTTAGATGGGTTTTAGGTGATGATTTATTTTTTGATGGCATAAGAGAATATTATGAAAATTATAAATTTAACTATGCTAAAACCGAGGATTTCAAAAATGTAATGGAGCAAATAGCCGATACATCTTTAACCGAATTTTTTAATGACTGGATTTATGGAGAAGGATATCCTATTTATACTTTTTATGTAAACGAAATAGATAATAATAGTTTTAGCATAACTGTACATCAAGAGGGATCATGCATAACTAGTGATTTCTTCGAAATGCAACTTCCTTTTTTATTATCTTATAATTCCACTAATGATACTACTATAATCTTAAATAATAATTCTCAAGACCAAGAATTTATAATCCATTTACCTATGCCAGACAATATTACTTTTGATCCACATAAATGGATATTAACAATTAATCCAACAATTATTGTAGATATTCAGCACTTTAATAATTTAAATTTGACAATTTATCCTAACCCTGCTTATGATATTTTAACTATTGAGAATAAAAATAGAAAAGATTTCACTATGACTTTTACAGATTTATTGACAAAAAATATAATATTTAATGAACATATAGCAGCTAATACTACTAAGACAATAGATATTTCTAATATAGCTCCTGGTAGTTATTTGATTATTTTTAAAACAGGGAAAAATCAGATTATTTCTAAGAAATTTATTAAACAATAAACTTCTTAATATTCTGTAAATCCTCGGGAGTATCTATGCTTATACTTTTATAATCTGTATTCATCACATAAATGCTATAGCCATTGTCTAACCATCTAAGTTGTTCTAATTTTTCAGTCTCTTCTAGCAATGTAGGTTTTAGCTTGGTTAATTCATTGAGAATTTTTTTTTCATAAACATAAATGCCAATATGCTTCTTATAAGGATATACATTTAACCATTCCTTGCAATCTAAATCTCTGTTGTATGGAATAATAGAACGACTGAAATATAAAGCTTTACCATTGAGATCTGTAGTGATTTTAATATTATTAGGAGAGAATAATTCATCAAAATTCTCAAAAGACGTCGCTGCAGTAGCTAATTTTATTTTTTTATCTGAAACGAAATCTATCAAATCATCTATTAATTTAGGAGAAATAAAAGGTTCATCACCTTGAATATTAAAAATATAGTCATTATTGGGAATATTCAAAATATTTGCAGCTTCATTTACACGTTCAGTACCATTTCTGTGATTCACATCAGTAATTATAGCATTGTATCCATGATTATTTACTACATCATAAATACGATTATCGTCAGTAGCCACATAAATGTTTTTGATTTTAGTTTTAGATACATTATTTAATACATGAATGATCATCGGTAATCCATCTATTTGAGCTAATGGTTTACCTACAAAGCGAGTGCTTCCATACCTAGCTGGTATTATTGCCCAAAAATTATTCATCACTTTATAATATTATTACAAAGGTAATTGATTTTTTTCATCAGTATAATATTCAATTATTACATTTGCAAAAAAATGAATATTTTGAAAAAAGGAATAATTTTATCTACTCTAGCCTTTACTCTAAATAGCTGTTATATTGGCAGAATGGTTGTTTATAATGTAGCTGACATAAATGATTATAAAAAATTCCCTCAAATGCCTATTCACACTAAAGATCCTCAACCACTGAAAATTAATTATATATCTCCTAGTGATAATTGGTTCTCACCAGACTTTCTTATAAAGAAAAATAAAAAAAAATTTAAAAATATTCATACATTTATGGATATGCTCCAGGTGAGCGAAACAAATGCTTTTTTAATTTTAAAACATGATACTATTATTTATGAATATTATGCACCTGGATATGATGCCAGCTCTATACATACATCTTTTTCAGTAAATAAAAGTGTTATAGCTCTACTGCTAGGGATAGCAATAGATGAGGGATATATAAATAGTGTAGATGATCCGATTACTAAATACATTAGCGATTTTGAAGATAAAAATATGAGTAAGGTTACCCTTAGACATTTATTAGATATGAAGTCTGGATTAAAATTCGATGAAAATTATTTTAATCCTTTTGCAGAAATTGGTAAATATTATTATGGTAATAATCTAAAAGGAAAAATTCGTAAATTAAAATTAATTAAAGAACCTGGATTAGAATATAAATATCAGAGTGTCAATACTTTATTGCTAGGATTAGCTATAGAGAATGCCACAGGTACTCCATTGTATCAATACTATGAAACTAAATTATGGCAACCTCTACATATGGAATATGACGCTACTTTAAATGTAGATGATACAAAGAATCTTACGGCAAAAGCTTTTTGTGGTTTAAATGCGAGAGCCAGAGATTACGCTAAAATTGGATTAGTTTGTTTGAATAAGGGTAATTATATGGGTAATCAGATAATACCTGAGAAATGGATTAATGAAATAATGGATGTAGAACAGCCTATAGATGGAGAGATATCTTATCATTATCATTGGAGAATAGATGCAGATGGTAATTTGCTGGCAGCGGGCCTTTTAGGACAATATATTTGCATAAGCTATAAAAATGATTTGGTTATTGTACGATTAGGAGCAAAGGAAGGTGATATCAATTGGAAAGGCTATATGAGATACTTAGTCAATAATATTTATAAGTAATTTTTAGGGAAAAAAAGTGTTTATAAAATTTTATAGAGTGTAAATCAAAATATAACAAGTTAGAATTACTGATCTTCTTCGTCAAAAAATTCTTTAAAATCTGGGTAATCTGGCCATAGATCATCTATGCCATCGAATTCTTTTTCTTCATCTTCAATTTCGAGTAGATTTTGGATTAATTCTGTTGGTGCACCAGTTCTATATGCATAATCGAGCAATTCCTCTTTTGTGGCTGGCCATGGTGCATCTTCTAATTTAGAAGCTAATTCTAAAGTCCAATACATAAAACTCTTTTTTAAAAATAATTTGCAAAGATATATTATTTTTTTAATTATACAAATCTAATATATTTTTGTATATACTGCAGTAATAGTATCTATTTTATTACCATCATTTACATAATAATCCAAATTAATAGTTGTTTTATTATTTTGCATTAATCCACTACCTCTCACATTTATTGTATTATTGCAAGCTAATTGTGATGGTATACCAATTGCTAAATCGTTTACTATAGCACTTACTTTTTCATTAGAGCCAAATTGATGGAAATTGTATAATTTTATATAAGTTTGGGTAGTACTATCTATTTTAATAATCACTTGATAGGCAAAGCCAGTATTTATCTCTTTACATTTCCAGGTGCCTGCGAAATATTCTCTAGTATCTTCTTCTTCATTATCATCTACACAAGATGTTAAAAATAAAGCTAATACGAAAAAAATCAATATTGCTGGTTTATACTTATTTGCAATCATCTTTGTGAAATTTTAAACAAAATTAATGAAAAAAAATTATAAATCTATATTTATTTTGGTTCTATAACGTTTTGAGTGGGTAAATAAAAAAATAGTAAATTTGGATAAAAAAGAAATGAATTCAAAAGAGATATTTAGTTTGGCATTAAATATAGAAAAACCATGGTGTATCAAAGATATTATATTAGAAAAATTTAATGCGAACATAGTTTTTGATAAATTTCACGTAAATGAATCCTTTTATAAAGTATGGCAATTGGAGCGAAGGGAAAATAAAATGCTGAAAGGTCATAAATATACATTTTTAAA